>JANMRE010000600.1:0-2996 GCA_031370885.1 Gemmatimonadaceae bacterium | reverse complement strand
CCGGACGGACTGCTGGCCGGGACTGTGACGCGGATACGGGTATCGGCGTCTACAAGCTGATGCTGGCCAAATGCTTCCCCCAACCTGAGCGGATCGTCGCATGGGAGTAATCGCGACGCTCCTCGCCCACGAACCCCGGCTTGCGCGCCTTCGCAGTGCGGCGCGTGACCGGTATCGTTTCGTGACGTGCGAGGACTGGACTTCGCTGACCCGCGCCTGTGAGCGTGGACCCATCAACGTTGTGGTCTTTGACCTCTACGTAGATGGCCGGGCTGACTTCGAGCGCGTTCGTCAACTGCGGGTGCGCGTACCCCGCGCCGCGCTGGTGGCGTATGTCGACGTCACACGGGAACGCGCAAAAGACATGTTCGATGCCGGTCGATGCGGTATCGACGTGCTGGTGATCGCCGAAGAGACGGACACCCCAGCGGCCCTCGCGGCGTTGCTCGATCAGGCCGAAGCGCGCAGCGTTTCGAGTTTGCTCAAACCGCACCTCGCCGGCTTGCGCAGCGTGGTGCGCGATTCCGTCATGCTGTCCGTGACACGTGCTCACGAACGGCTAACGCCCGACAGCCTGGCCCGCCTGATCGCCGTGTCACGCCGCCTTTTGTCCAAGCGACTGGAAGGCGCCCAGCTCCCGCCGCCGCACCAAATGCTCACGTGGGGACGTCTCATTGTGGCCGCCAGCATGCTCGAGGATGGATCGCGCAGCGCCGACGGTGTGGCCAGCGCGCTCGACTTCCCCTCGGGGAGCGCGTTCCGCAATACGTGCCAGCGCTATCTGGGCTGCACGCCGCACCAGATCCGTCTGCGCGGCGGAGCTGGCTGGGTGATCCAGGAGCTGCTCGTGAACCGCGAGAAACGTCGCGAGATCAGTGCGCACGACGACGACATGAACGAGAGCGCCGCCGCGTAGGCTCCAAGCCAGTCAGTGGACAGCGTTGGTCCGTCGCCGGTACCTTGCGACATGCACTCGCCTCGTCCGCTGCACCTGGGCCTGACCGGAAATATCGCCAGTGGGAAAAGTACGGTCGCGCGACAATTGGCTGCGCTTGGTGCGACCGTGATCGACGCCGATGTGCTGTCGCGAGAGGCTGTGGCGTCGGGTACTGCTGGCTTCGAGGCGGTCGTCCAGCGGTTCGGACCCAACGTCGTCTTGCCGAACGGCAACCTCGATCGGGCCGCGCTTCGTCGTATCGTGTTTCACGATGCGCAGGCCCGCGATGCACTGAACGCCATTGTCCATCCGGCCGTCGGGCGCTTGCGCGACGCGCAATTTCACGCCGCCGCTCTTCGAGGCGATCGCGTGGTCGTTTCGGACGTTCCCTTGCTGTTCGAAGTTGGCCTTGAGCACTCGTTCGATGGCCTGGTGCTCGTCGATGCGCCGGCCGCCGTTCGCAAGGCCCGACTGATGCGCGATCGTGGACTGTCGTCCGCTGAGGCAGAGGCAATGATCGCGGCTCAGTGGCCGAGCGAAAAAAAGCGAACCGCCGCCACGTGGGTCATCGACAATGACGGTACACCAGCGCAGCTTCAAGCACGTGTTGCCGCGCTCTGGCACATCATTCTCGAGTTGGCCGACCGGCACCGCCGCAGTACGTCGGCGTCCTGATATCCCGATATCCCTTCGGAGCACAACGTGTCGAATATCCCTGCCGATCTGCGGTACACCAAGGAACATGAATACGTCCGGACCACCAGCGACGCCGGTGTCGTCGCCATTGGAGTCACGGACTTCGCGCAAGGCGAGCTGGGAGACATCGTCTACGTGGAATTGCCGAAGGTCGGTGCGCACTATGGCTCGCACGACGTGTTTGGCACCATTGAAGCCGTGAAGGCCGTGTCGGAACTCTACATGCCGGTGGCGGGCGAAGTGGTGGAGGTGAATGCGCGACTGGACGGCGAGCCGGCACTGATCAACACCGATCCATACGGCGACGGGTGGATGATCAAGGTGCGCGTCCAGACCGGTGGAGACGCCGGGCTGATGACATCCGCCGAGTATACCACGCAACTCGGCGAGTAGCGCGCCACGCCTCACGTCGTGGCGACGTACTCCGCCATCGGCGGACACGCACACACCAGATTCCGATCGCCGAACGCGCTCTCGATCCGCCCCACGGTCGGCCAGAACTTTCGCTGACGCGTCCAGGCCGTGGGGTACGCGGCCTGCTCGCGTGTGTACGGCCGATCCCATGTGTCGCTGGTGACATGCGCTGCCGTATGCGGCGCCCGCTTGAGCACGTTGTTCTCGCGATCGACCTCGCCGCGCTCGATCGCCGCGATCTCGCGACGGATGCCAATCATTGCTTCGATGAAGCGGTCGAGTTCCACCTTCGACTCGCTTTCCGTTGGCTCGACCATCATCGTACCGGCCACCGGGAACGACATGGTTGGCGCATGGAATCCGTAATCCATCAACCGCTTCGCCATGTCCTCCACCTCCACGCCCGCGGCACTCTTGACGGTGCGGGTGTCCAGAATGCATTCGTGCGCCACCAGCCCGTTCTGACCCCGATACAGCACGGGATAGTGTGTCTCGAGCTTCTTCGCGATGTAATTGGCGTTCAGAATCGCCAGTTTCGTGGCGAGGGCCAGTCCTTCACCACCCATCATTCGGATATAGACAAACGAGATCGGCAGAATGCTCGCGCTGCCCCACGGCGCCGCCGACACGGGTCCGATCGGCGAACTGCCACCCGTGGGAATGACCGGATGCGTGGGCAGAAACGGAAGCAGTTGCGACGCTACGCCGATGGGGCCCATGCCGGGACCGCCGCCACCGTGCGGAATGCAGAAGGTCTTGTGCAAGTTGAGATGGCAGACATCCGCGCCCAGATCGCCCGGACGCGAGATGCCGACCATGGCGTTCATGTTTGCGCCATCCATGTACACCTGCCCACCGTGCCGATGCACCAGGGCGGTGATCTCCTTGATGCGCGATTCGAATACGCCATGCGTTGACGGATACGTCACCATCAGCGCGCCGAGGTTGG
>JANMRE010000583.1:0-4247 GCA_031370885.1 Gemmatimonadaceae bacterium | reverse complement strand
GAAATCCCTCCTGTTCGAGGAGGGCAACAATCAGTCCAGCCTTGCCGGTCTCGAAAGCGTCCGGTTTGATGATTGTAAGGGTACGGCGTCCGGTCATGGTCAGAAATCCTGTCGAGTGCGAACGAACGTCTTGGTGAGTGAGGAGAAGCTAACCACGCACCGAATTACAGCCGAGCCCGAATGAGGTCGACGAAGTCGACGGGACGCTGCGCCACTCCCATGCCGGCCGCTCTGAAGGCGTCGATCTTTTCGGCGGCCGTCCCGGCCGACCCCGAGATGATCGCGCCCGCATGTCCCATGCGTCGACCAGGTGGTGCCGTCTGTCCCGCAATGAACCCCACCACCGGCTTTGTCATGTGCTCTTTCACAAACGTGGCCGCATCCTGTTCATCGGTGCCGCCGATTTCACCCATCATCGCTACGGCGTTCGTGTGCGGATCGGCTTCGAATGCGGCGAGACAATCAATAAAGTTGGTCCCGTTGATCGGGTCGCCGCCTATACCGACGCACGAACTCTGACCGATGCCGGCTTTGGTGAGCTGATTTACGATCTCGTAGGTGAGCGTGCCGGATCTGCTGACCACACCCACGTTGCCTGCGAGGCAAATGCGCCCCGGAATGATGCCGACTTTGGACTGTCCCGGTGTGATGAGGCCCGGGCAATTCGGACCGAGCAATCGCGCGCCGTGTTCCTTCACGTACGGATACACCTTGGTCATGTCGAGGACAGGGACGCCCTCGGTAATGCAGACGATGAGCTTCACGCCGGCCGCGGCCGCCTCCATGATGGCATCGGCTGCGTACATCGGCGGTACGTAGATCACCGACGTGTTGGCGCCGGTGGCCTGCACCGCGTCGTAGACTGTATCAAAGATCGGAACGGAGGTCTCGAACTGCTGACCGCCTTTTCCGGGTGTCACGCCTGCGACGACCTTCGTGCCATACTCGATCATCTGTTTCGTATGGAACGAACCGTCGCGACCGGTGATGCCCTGCACCAGCAACGTGGTGCCGTTGTCGATGAAGATGCTCATGCCGCACCAACCTTCGTGGCCAGTTCCACCGCGCGTTGTACCGCGGCATCCATGTCGTTCGAGGCCGAGAAGCCGTTGTCCCGCAGAATTTTCACGGCGATCTCCTCGTTGGTGCCGGTGAGTCGGATGACGATAGGCACCGTGAGCGGATTGGCCTTCGTGGCGGTGACAATGCCGTTTGCCACGTCGTCGGTGCGCGTAATGCCGCCAAAGATGTTGAACAGAATGCACTTCACGTTCGGATCGCTGGTGATGATACGCAGCGCGTTCACCACCTTTTCCGGATTTGACGAGCCCCCGATATCCAGGAAGTTGGCGGGATCGCCGCCGTAGTACTTCACGAGATCCATGGTGGCCATGGCGAGGCCGGCACCATTGACCACGCAGCCAACGTTTCCATCGAGTTTGATGAACGTGAGGTTGGCATTGCGCGCGTCGACTTCACTGGGCGCTTCCGACGACTCGTCGCGCAGCGCTGCAATGTCGGGGCGACGATCGAGTTCATTGTCGTCGATGACCATCTTGCCATCGACGGCAATCAGTTCGCCCTGCGGGGTCATTACCAGCGGGTTGATTTCGGCCAACGAACAGCCGGCGTTCATGAACGCCGTATACAGTTGCTGCATGATTTTGGCCGCCTGACGCGCCTGTTTCACGTCCTTGTACAGGAAGAAACCCATGCGCATGGCTTCGAACGGCAGCAGTCCGTACCGTGTGTCCACCGGGTAGTAGAGGATTTTCTCGGGCGTGCTGGCGGCCACGTCTTCGATATCGATGCCGCCCGCCGCACTGACCATGAACACCGGCTTCTTGGTGGCGCGATCGACAATGATGCCGACGTATGCCTCGGAGCCAATATCCGCCGCGACGGTGACCAGCACCTTCTCGACGGTCAGATCCTTGATGGACATGCCGAGGATCGCGCTGGCCTTCTCTCGCGCGTCCGCCGGCGTCTTGCAGAACTTCACGCCACCGGCTTTTCCGCGGCCGCCGACATGGACTTGCGCCTTCACCATTACCGCGGTGCCATAACGCTGGGCAATGGCTTCTGCAGCCTCAGGGGTCGTGGCGATTTCGCCGGCCGGGATCGGCACGCCGGCCGCCCGCAACAGGTCCTTCGCTTGATACTCGTGTAAGTTCACGCGTTCTCCGAATCGAGGAATTGCTACGGATCAATGCTATCGGGTGGCGAGCACCCGTGCCAACCGGTGGCGCCGCATCGGCGGCTCGCACCGCGTTACCGCGGTGTCCTTCCCAACACGGCGCCAAGGCTGTCGAACGCCAAGCCGAAACGGGTCCACTCGCCGCGTCGCAGGGCATCCCGCATCGTGTCGTACAGTCGCGCGATGCGCCCGTTGCGCGCCTCGCCATCCAGCGGTGGCCAGTCGGCGGCCCGGCCTGGCAACGACGGCGCACCGCGCAGCATGGCCACTGCCTCCTCCGTGCTGGTACCGATGGCCACACGCCCGCCGACGAGAACGCCGACGCGCGTGATCAAGGGCGTCCCATCTGCTCGATTCCAGATGAGCGTCTGCACCAGGATCGGGCCGGTCTCACCGGAAAGCACCTGGACGTGACCCATCTTCACGCGGGGCTCACGCCGACTGCCCTCCGGCACCACGGCCCTGGCGGTATCCAGAGCCGCCCGCAGTCGTTCCGTCAGATCGCTCCAGCGCGCGCGCGGCACCGTGGAGGAGTCCCAAAACGTGGCGCGAAAGCGACCACCGACGGCTGTGATCACGCCGCCGAGTCGGTCACCGCCATCGAGTAATGGAATGCTCCATGCGCCAATGGAAGTTGACGAACTGGTGACCAGATGCACCGGCGGCGTTGCGCCCACGAAGACGCTTTCCGGCAGATGTCGCGACACCAGGCCTTCCAATCGCGATCCATACTTCGCGAACGTGCGGGTCTGTGCCATCGCGCCATCGGTGGCGGGAGGCAATTGATCGCGCAGACTGGCCGGCAGCTCACCCACGCTCACCAGCAACGTGGGAATGCGGCTAAACCAACTTCGCGCGATCGGATCCGGTCGATCGACGGGCACGAATCGCACGCGTCCGGTGGCGGCATCGACGAGTGCCGTCGCGGCAAACCGGAAATAGCTGCGTTCTTCGCCAACGAGCATCCAGCGCTGACTGAGTGGAAAGTGATCGGAGGCGCTGTACAGGCTGACTGCCCACAGGACGGCACCGTCGTGCAGAATCGGCTGCACATCCACGCCTTGGACCAATACCGGCGCAAGTCGCGACACGCGTTCGCGCACGTCGCGATAGGACACCAGCCGCGGTGAAGGACCCACGGGGTCGTTCGCGTCAAGGAGTGAGGGGTCACGCGCGGCCCACGCCTGCGCGACGCGCATTCCCAGACTACGCATGGGAGTGCCCAGCACGCCGGCCGGATCGAACACGACGCGGTGCCCACGCAAGCCGGGCGCCGAGATCGGCTCACCAGTCGACATGGCGTCATCGGTACGTGCGCCGACGGTCACATCGAGCACGCTGTCGCGCAACCAGGGCTGGGTCACGTCAGCGGTGGCGAGCGTCCAGTCATCGGCCCCCGCTACCGGCCGACGAACGAGCAACGCCGCCAAATGTCCCGATGCCGTCTGCACCCATCCGGCGGGACCTGCATCAATCATCGAGCCGCGTTGGTCGGTTGCGCGAAGACGCGCCGCATCCGGTTCCCAGAGACTGACGTGCGCCGGCAGTTCGCCGAGCGTCAGGCGGGTGCGCACTGGCGGGGACAGCGCAGAATCCGGTGCAGACGATTGCAGCCCGTCTACGTGATACGCGCGGCGACTGAACAACGTGCGCGTCGCGAAGTACGGCAGGTCGCGTTTCGCGGGATCGCCGATCATCGAACCGCGCGCGAGCACAATCGGCAGGACGTGTCGTCCGCCGATCGTCGCCGCGAGCACCAGCGACAACGTGACGAACGCCGACCGAAGTTGACCAAGCCAGCCGGCCCGCAGGACAATCGCGGCGGCAATTCCGCACACCACCACGAGCACCCGATCGACCTGCAACGTCACCATGTGATCGATCCGCAAGAAGAGCCCGTCCGTACCGCTGCCACGCTGGAGCATGTCGAAGCCATCGAGTCGATAGCTCCAGGCAAGTAACAGCAACACGAGTGCACCGAGTACGCTGAGGTGTCGGCGCACATGATTGGACGCGTGGATCCGTCGACCCTCGAGTCGCAGGCTGCGGG
>JANMRE010000547.1:0-2087 GCA_031370885.1 Gemmatimonadaceae bacterium | reverse complement strand
TATGCGGTGTCGTCCAGTCCCAGCGCGGCGACGGACGTCAGCTTTGTTTGGGTGCGATTGGTGCGCAAAAAAACGGCGCGCGTCGCACCAATCGTTGTGGCCAGTTCACGCAGCAGCGTGTCGGCAACGCTCTCCACCGATGTGGTCCCGCCCAACAGATCACTGATCGCGTACAGGAGATTGATTTCTTCGTCACGCCCGGCGAGTTCGCGCGCGGTACCATCCCGCTCACCCGCGAGCCGCAGCACGAACGGAATGAGTCGCGCCAGCAGCCGGTCGGCCTCTTCCGACGCGCCTGGCTCGACGATCAGCCATCCGACGCTGTCGCCCGTGTTCGCAAGGTATGCCGCCATCCCCTGCGATCGCGCCCACAGGGCGACATCCCACGCCACGGGCCCCGCCGCGGTTTGCATTCCAAACGCGGGGGACGACGCGCCGAGCAATGTCGGCTCGCTGTTGCCATCGCGTCGTTCCCACAAGGCGGCCTCTCGCCCGGTAGCCTCGCGGAACGCGGCCACCAGCGCGGCGACGTCGCTCATGTGCGATGCAACGTGAGTCGAAGCATATGTCCGCGCTGCGCGTCGGGCATTCGGCTCTCCACCTGATCCATCAGTGCCCGCATGAGAAAAAGCCCCCGTCCATCCTCACGATCCAGCCAGTCCGACGCATCCGGCGTGCGCGGCGCGGCAGTGATATCAAATCCCGCGCCCTCATCGGTCACCTCGACGATCAGTCGCGCCACGTCGAGGAGAACGGTCACGTGTACGCTTCGCGCAGCATCGCACGCGTTGCCGCGCAGCATCGCATTGGACAACGCCTCGGTGACCGCCACCGGAATATTCAGTCGACAGTGTCGCGGAGAAAATCCCGCAATGACACAGAGCGCCTGTATGGTGTCGACGATTGGCGTGATCGCTTGCACGTCCGACGCGATCGTCCACTCGCGGCGCTCGGTCGGCACGGGCACGCGTGCCGGACGACGAGGGGAACGTGCCGCCATCACCTCAGGCGCCCGCGATCGCGTCGTCGCGCGATGCGTACAACGGGAAGAGCGCGTCCAGCCGCGTCAGTTCGAACAACGTCCGCAAATCGTCGTTCAGCGCCGCGAGCCGCACGTCACCACCCAATTCACGGAGCCGCTTGCCAAGAGACACCAACGCGCCCAGTCCCGAACTGTCGATGTACGCCGCGCGGGAAAAATCGATGATCACCAGGCGCGCCCCCTGCTCTACCTCGTCGAGGACGGCTTGCTTGAACGCCTGTCGGTTGCCGACCACCAGTTGACCGTCGACGTTCACCAGCAGTCGATCGTCGGTGCGAGTGAGAAGGAAGTTCATGGGACGCTGATGAATCGGAGAGTCATGCGATCAGGGGTGAGGGAGCCGGGTCAGTCGCCTGCAAGGCCGTGATCGCGGCCACATGCACAATGTCATCGGCGGTGGCCCCCCGGGACAAGTCGCTGCACGGTCGGGCCAGCCCCTGGAGGATCGGTCCGACTGCCACCGCGCCGGCCAATCGCTGGACAAGCTTGTAACTGATGTTGCCGGCGTCGAGCGACGGAAACACCAAGACATTGGCGCGACCGGCCGCCACCTCTGCAGGTGCTTTTCGACCGGCGATCTCCGGTATCAGCGCCGCATCGCCCTGCAACTCTCCGGAGACCACCAGCCATGGCGCTTCGCGATGAATCAGCGCCACCGCATCACGCACTCTGCTGACCGACGGGCCGTCGGCGCTGCCGAGCGTACTGTACGACAACAGGGCGACTCTTGGTTCGTCACCCACGATGCGACGACGGTCGATGGCCGCCGCCATGGCAATGTCCGCCAACTGCCGTGCGGTGGGATCGGGGACCACTGCGCAGTCGGTGAATGTCAGCACCTCACCGGCGTCACCACGAAAGGCTGGCACGACCATGTAGAACGACGACGAGACGGTGCGGACACCGCTCGCCGCACCCACGGTCCACAGTGCTGCGCGCAGCACCTCGGCGGTGGTATGCGCGACACCGGCCACGCAGCCATCGGCGTGACCGAGGGCGACCAGTCCGTCGGCGAAGTACAGGGGATCCTGGGCGAGCCCTTCCG
>JANMRE010000559.1:0-3277 GCA_031370885.1 Gemmatimonadaceae bacterium | reverse complement strand
ACCGCCAGCAATTCTCGTTCGTGCTGCGGCGTCAGGGTCGGGTAGAAACTCAGCGTGCAGTGCGGCGAGAATTGAAAACGCGCCCGACGAAAGGGCAATCCGCACCGCGCGATGCGTTCGTGCAGGGCACGCAACGGTCCGTGCGGATCGAGCGGCAGTGACACAATCTCGGTCTGCATGAATCGGTGGGGCGGGCGAAATACCAGCGACATGGGCGCGGTGGAGGTCGCTATTGACGCAAGCGCTTCACGAATCTGGTCGACCGGCGTATCCGTGGGAATCGATCCCACGCCCGACGAACCGGCCAGCGTCACATGCGGAGGGGTGAGGCGCGCCAACTTGGGATCATAGCGCTGCTGCAGGATGCGAACCTGCTCGCCCGCCTCACCTGGCAGTTCTGCAAGAATGAAAATTCCGAACGACACAGCCATGGCCGCAATCTAGCCAACGACCCCTCACCATGGCGTGCCAGACGCGATATGTTCGCAACATGGGTCAGGCAATGATGGTCATCCGGCAGTACCTCAACGAGATGGAAGCGCTCGTCGCACGCAGTGTGCTGGAGGCCCATGATATTCCGGCGGTCGTGTTGCGCGACGATGCCGGTGGCATGCTGCCGGCCATGCACATCCTGTATCCCGTACGGCTCGCGGTCCGTGTGCGGGATGCCAGCGAAGCGCTGCGAATCCTCGATGCGCCATTTGACGATGCCACCTCGGGCGACGGCGGTCTCGGCGATCCCAATGAGACCGGATTGCCGTGACGACATCGGCGTTCGCCAACCGGGTCGTCCTGATTACGGGCGCGTCGCGCGGCATCGGTGCCGAACTTGCGCGACAATTCGCCGCTGCCGGTGCCCGTGTTGTATTGGTTGCTCGCGATCGCGAGCGTCTTGAGTTGGTCGCCGATGAGTGTCGGCGCCGCGGCGGCGAGGCGCTGGTCGTGGTCGGTGATGTCAGCGTTGAAGCCGAGTGTCGGCTCGTCATCAATGCCGCAGTCTCGCAGTACGGTGCCCTGGACATCCTCGTCAATAACGCTGGCATCGGGGCGAGTGGACGCTTCGAAGAGGTCACCGACTTGACCATCTTCGAAACGCTGATGCGCGTCAACTATCTGAGCAGCGTTTGGTGCACGGCGCACGCACTCCCCCACTTGAAACGCTCACGCGGTCGGCTCGTGGCGATTTCCAGTCTGACGGGGCTGGTCGGCGTGCCAAAGCGCAGTGCGTATGCCGCCACCAAACACGCGATGGCGGGCTTCTTCGATTCCTTGCGCATCGAACTCGCCGACAGTGGCGTGAGTGTGACCGTCGTGTACCCGGGTTTCGTGCTGTCGGAGATCAATGTGCACGCGTTGGCGCCCGACGGACGCCCGTTCGGGGAGCGCGCCCAGAAGCGCACACGTATCGAGTCGATGCCCACCGACGAGTGCGGTCGACTCATCCTCCGCGCCACCGCCCGTCGCGATCGCGACCTCGTGATGACATGGCGGGGGAAAGCCGGCCGACTACTCAAGCTCATCTCGCCCACACTGGTCGACCGACTGGCGCGTCGCACCATCGAACATCGACAATAGTCCGTGTCGCACACGCTCTTCCACGTCGATCCCGTTCATCCCGATCCCGCAGTCATTGCGCACGCCGTCGCCCTCTTGGCGGACGGCCAGTTGGTGGCGTTCCCTACGGAAACCGTGTACGGCCTTGGCGCTGCAGCGCTCGATGCCGATGCGGTGAGTCGAATTTTCGTCGCCAAGGGCCGCCCGGCATGGAATCCCGTGATTACCCATGTGCCCGACGCCGCGGCCGCGCGACAGCTCACCGCCATCTGGCCAGACGACGCGCAGCGTCTCGCCGAGGCTTTCTGGCCCGGTCCACTCACCCTCGTGCTGCCCAGGCACGAACGCGTTCCGGACGTCGTCACGGCCGGCCTTGACGCGGTCGGCGTGCGCGTCCCCGCGCATCCCGTGGCCCTCGCCCTGTTGCGTGCGTTTGGGCAACCCATCGCCGCGCCGAGTGCCAATCGGTTCACCCGCATCTCCCCAACCTCGGCGGCGCATGTCGTCGCGTCGCTCGGCGATAAGGTGTCGTGCATTCTCGATGGTGGTGCCTGCACCGTGGGGATTGAGAGCACCGTGCTCGACCTGTGCGGCACATCGCCAACTGTGTTACGCCCGGGGATGATCACACGGGCACAACTCGCGGCAGTACTGCAGCGATCGGTTGAGCAGGTTGTGGCGCGCGTTGCCACCGATGGCGACACCACTCCGAGTCAGCGCGCCCCGGGCATGTCGGAACGTCACTACGCTCCCGCGGCCGATGCCTGGCTCTTCGATTCGGAACATCCGGATGAAATCGCTGCGGCGCTCACCTCGTGTCGCCCAAGCCTGCGCGACGGCATCGTCGTGGCGTTGCTGATACACCCCGGGGTGCGCGACGCGCTGGCGCTTCGACCGACAGACGAGGTTGTCCCGATGCCCGACGACCCGTTTGGCTATGCGCGTGCGCTGTATGCCGCGTTGCACGTTGCCGATGCCCGCAATGCAGCACTGGTGATCATTGAATCCCCCCCGCAGACGGACGAGTGGAGCGCGGTTCGCGATCGACTGGCCCGCGCTGCCTGTTGAGCGCCTAGATTACCCCGATGCTCTCTATCGATCTGACTGGCAAGCGCGCGCTCGTTGCGGGCGTGGCGGATGATGGTGGATTCGGCTTTGCCGTGGCCAAGGCCTTCGCGGAAGCGGGGGCCTCGGTGTGCGTGGCAACCTGGCCGCCTGCACTCAACATCTTCCTCAATTTGCTTGAACGCGGGAAGATGGACGAGTCGCGCCTGATGTCCGACGGAACGCTGCTTAATTTCGAACGGATCTATCCCCTCGACGCGCTCTATGATTCGCTCGACGAGGCCCCCGAGGACGTGCGGGAGTCGAAACGCTACAAGGAGGTCGGCGACTTCTCCATCAAGGGTCTCGCACAGCATCTTGCGTCCGACTTCGGCGGGCAACCACTCGATATCCTGTTTCACTCGCTCGCCAACGGTCCCGAGGTCAAGAAACCGTTGCTCGAGACCAGCCGCGCCGGATATCTCTCAGCGTCGAGTGCCAGCGCCTTCTCGCTGGTGTCGCTGCTTCAACACCTCGGTCCGATGATGCGACCGGGAGGATCCGTGTGCTCGCTCACCTACCTGGCCAGCGAACGCGTCGTGCCCGGTTACGGGGGTGGAATGTCATCAGCGAAGGCCGCGTTGGAGAGCGATACCCGTGTGCTGGCATTCGAGGCAGG
>JANMRE010000558.1:0-7096 GCA_031370885.1 Gemmatimonadaceae bacterium | reverse complement strand
TTCGCCGGTCAAACGCACGCCGACATCGAAGACGGCACCGACTTCCGACTGATGCGCGAGTTCATCGATCGCGTTTTCCGGAAGTATCTGACGCCGCGCGAACGGAAGATTCTGTACCTGTACTATGGTCTCGATGAAGGGGCGGAAGCGATGACGCTGGAGCGCATCGGAGCACTGATGGGCGTCACGCGCGAGCGGATCCGGCAGATCCGTGAGCGCGCCTTCGAAAAACTGCGCGAGTCGCCCGATGGCCGCGCACTGGCTGGATTCTGGGGCACCGACTGATCGGAGTTCTCGAAAAACGGAACCGAACGCATGGCATTCGGGCGGGCATCTGCGGGTTGCGGATGCCCGCCCGATTTGCTGTGGCGCATCACGTGCGCCTGCCTGTCAGTCAGTAGTTTTCACTCTCGCTGTCAGGCCATCGCTCAACCCCGCACCACGTGCTCGTCTCGCACCTCTCGTCAATTGTCGGTAGCCGCTGGGTCAAAGAGCGGTCGGCCGAGTTGCTGGCCTACGATACCGATGCGCTGCCTGGCTATCGCGCGCATCCGCGGCTCGCCGTGTTTCCAGGCACGCGCGAGGAGTTGATTGCCGTGGTGCGCCTTCTCGCCCAGGAACGCGTGACCTTTGTGCCGCGCGGCGCTGGCACCGGTTTGTCCGGCGGCGCACTCGCCAACGGCACGGTGCTCCTGGGACTCAATCGACTCACACGCATCATCGACGTCGACGCGGACAATCGCGTGGCGCACGTTGAACCGGGTGTCGTCAACGCGCGACTCTCTCGTGCGGTGGCACCCATGGGGTTGCACTATGCACCGGATCCGTCCAGTCAGACGGTCTGCACCATCGGCGGCAATGTCGCCGAAAACGCCGGTGGTCCGCACTGCCTCAAGTATGGCGTCACGCTCAATCACGTTGTCGCGTTGGATGTCGTGCTGCCCAGTGGCGACGTCCGGCGTTTCGGTGATCCGTACGGCGACGCCGACGGATATGATCTGTTGGGACTGTTCGTCGGTTCGGAGGGCTGTTTTGGCGTCGCGACCGACGTGTGGGTGCGTCTCGTGCCGTTACCGCAAGCCGTTCGCACCCTGCTCGCCGACTTCAACAGTCTGCATGACGCCGCCAGTGCGGTCACGCGTATCGTCGCCACGGGCATCGTTCCGGCCGCACTCGAGATGATGGACAACGCCACGATTCGTGCAATCGAAGCGTCGATTTACGCCGCCGGGTATCCGATCGACGCCGCGGCAATTCTGCTGTGCGAAGTGGATGGGTTGGAAGCGGGTTTGCAGGACGATGTCGAAACCATCAGTGCATGCTGCCGCGATCAGGGCGCGCGTGATGTGCGCATCGCGGCCACCGACCACGAGCGCACGAAGTTGTGGCAGGGACGCAAGAAGGCTTTCGGCGCCATGGGCCGCATCGCGCCTGCGCTCGTGGTCCAGGATGCGGTCGTGCCTCGCACCCGTTTGCCGGACATCCTCGGAACCATCGCCAGCATCGGTGAGCGGCATGGCGTACAGGTCTGTAACGTGTTTCATGCGGGCGACGGCAATCTGCATCCGAATATTCCGTACGATCCCAACGAGCCAGGCGCGTCGGAACGGGTCCACGCCGCGATGACGGAAATCATGCAGGCCTGTATCGACGCCGGTGGTACCATCACGGGTGAACATGGTGTGGGGTTGGACAAACTGGACTACATGCCAAAGCTGTTCGACGCCGATTCGCTGTCGATGATGTGCGCCGTGCGGGACAGCTTCGATCCGGAGCGAAGGGCGAATCCGGGGAAGGTGGTGCCGGTGAAGAGTTGTCGGGAATGGCATGGTCACGTGCAGCGGGTGTCGGCATGAAACAGTCAGCCGCCGCGTTGCAGTCCGCCATCGCGGATGCATACGCATCCGCGATCCCGCTGCGCATCGTTGGCTCCGGTACGTGGCTCACCGCCGGTCGCCCGGTCTCGGCGCCACAGCACCTCTCCACGAAAAGTCTTTCCGGCATCATCGAGTACGTGCCCGGTGATCTCGTCCTCACAGCGCACGCCGGTACGACGCTCGAGGAAATCGCGCAGGTCACTGCGCCACACGGCCAGTGGTTGGCACTTGAGCCGTACACGTCTCCAGCCGGTCTCGACACCGGCACCATCGGCGCGACGATTGCCACCGCGTCAGGCGGGCCGCTCGCGCTTGGCTACGGCCGGGCGCGTGATCTGATCCTCGGAGTGTCCTTCATCACGGGCGACGGTACCGCGGTGCTGGCCGGCGGCAGGGTGGTAAAGAATGTCGCGGGATTCGATCTTGTCCGACTCGCGACCGGCGCGTGGGGAACGTTGGGCGTTATCACGCAAGTCAGTCTTCGGCTGCACGCGCGACCCGCGGTGGACGAAACATTCGCCCTCGGCATCGAGCTGTCCGGTGCACCAGAGGTGCACGATGCGTCGCTGCGCGCTCTGGTGGAACAACTCAACAGCACGGCACTGCTCGGCGTGACGTCGTCACTCGCCGCACTCGTTGTGCTCGCGCACGACGCCCCGGCGGCGGTACGTCGTGTGCACGCGTTGCCCGAATCGTCGGTCTTGTTGCTCGCCCGCGCGACTGGCAATCGCGCACGCGTTGACGCGCAGCGCAACGCGCTCGCCGAGCTCGGAGCCGTGTCGATCGTGGAGAGCGCCATCTGGCAAACCATTCGCACGCTGGAAACGGGCAACACCGTGCTGCGCGTCACCGACGCACCTTTGAAGACGTCCGGCACGTGGCGTCGCGTCGAGACCTGGCGAACCAATCGGCGGGCCACGCAGGTGTGCACCGTGATGGAGCCGCTTCGTGGTGCGGTGCGCGTCTCGTGTCAGACCGACGCAACCGACAACCCGCCGTGGACCATCCCCGAACGGGCCATCGCCGAGCGTTTGCCTTCGCAGGCCTGGACCGCCGTGCCCTCAGCGGTCAACGATCAAATTTCGCAGCGACTGCGCCAGGCGTTCGATCCCGCGGGAATACTCAATCCCGGCATTCTGGGCGAGGCCACTGCGGCCGTCGCCATGATGTCACCATCGTGACTGGTTCGCTATGATGGTTCGATATCATATGCGCGATCATGGACGTTCGTCATGAGCGTGATCGCCGGCGCATCACCGGCCTGTGCGCTTCCAGGCACTCCGCTCGCCCATGCCGCAGCCGGTCTTGACGCCTGTGTGCATTGCGGGTTCTGCCTGCAGGCCTGCCCAACCTACGTGAATCTCGAGGACGAGAACGACAGTCCGCGTGGTCGTCTCGTGCTCATGCGTCGATTGCTCGAGGGCGATGTCGCGCTGGATGATGCCGACGTGGGGAGACACTTCGATCGGTGCCTGGGATGCCGCGCCTGCGAAACCGCATGCCCGTCGGGTGTGCCGTACGGTGCACTGCTCGAAGCCACGCGCGCAACCATGGCACCGGTACGCGGGATCCCGTGGGTCGCGCGCATCGTGCTTGCCGTATTCACGCGCACCACGATGTTGCGCGTCGGACTGTTTCTCGCGCGACAGGTTCGGGAAACCGGACTTCCTCGTTGGCTGGCTCGCGTGCTGCCCGACCGGTTCGCGTTTCCGATGGCCATGTTGGCGTCCACATCGCCCGTTCGTCTCCCGTCTGGCGTTGAGCGTTTCCCGTCGTCGGTTGAGCGTCTCGCGTCTCCCGTCTCCCGTCTCCCGTCTTCAGACACCGAACGCTCCGTCACCTGCTTGACCGGCTGCGTCATGCACGGCCTCTTCGGTCACGTCAACGCCGCGACGCGGCGTGTGCTCACGCACAATGGCTACGTGCTCGTGAGCACCGCGAATCAGCATTGCTGCGGTGCGCTGCATGCACACGCTGGTGACCTGCGTGGTGCCCGCGAGCTGGCCAAGCGGAACATCGTCGCGTTCGAAGCCAGCGGTACGAGCGCCATCGCCATCAACTCAGCCGGCTGTGCCGCGATGGTCAAGCAGTACGGACATCTCTTGCACGACGACGCCCGGTGGACTGGTCGCGCTGAAGCGGTTGCTGCCCGCGCCCGCGACGTGAGCGAGCTGTTGGCGCTGGTCGGTCCGCGTGAGGGTGCTCCGTTGCCGATGCGCGTGGCACACGATCCGCCATGTCACCAGATGCATGCACAACGTGTCGTACAACAACCGGTGGCCGTACTGGCGGCCATTCCAGGACTCGACCTCGTACCGCTTGAGGATGCCGATCAGTGCTGCGGCAGTGCGGGTATCTACAATCTCGTGGAGCCCGATACGTCAAACGCCGTGCTGGCACCCAAGCTCGCACGAATCGCGGCCACCAGTGCGTCTCTCGTCGCGACGGGCAATCCCGGTTGCATGATGCAGATTGGCGCCGGCCTCTTGCGCAGCGGCTCGGCGATGCGTGTGGTGCATCCGGTGGAGTTGCTCGACGCGAGTTACGGCGGCAACGCTCCGCGCTGACATGCACGCGCTGATCGTCGCCTTCGACGGCTTGGTGGCCGATACGTTGGATCTGCGGGCCGACGCCATTGCGGCGACGCTCGGCGCGGAAGGCATTGCGGTGACGCCTGACCGGATCCGGCATGCGCTGCCCGGTCGCGCACTGTTCGAGACGGTTGAATTGCTCCTGGGACCGACGGATCCAACTCTTGCCGACGTCGTCGTGCTCCGTGCGCAGCAGCACATTTCGGAACGCATGGCGCAGGGCGTTGCGCTCACACCCAACGCACGCGTGTGGATTGACGTGCAACAGTCTGCCGGAGCGAGATTGGTGCTGCGTGCCGACTCCGTGCGTCGCGACGTGGAGCGAGTGCTGCAACTCACCGATCTTGAGCCGGCCTTCACCATGGTGCGTTGCGCTGATGATGCGCCACGCATCCGCGGTGCGTCAACGCTCGACAGTGCGTATGGAGAAATCACGCGTCGGTTGGACGCCTCGCGCGTGTCCACCGGGCGAACGGCGTTCGAACTGGGCGCGTACGCTGTCGCGGTCACGCGGCGGTACGTCAGCATCGTGCATCCCTCGCTCGACTCCCGTCCCCCGTCGTCAATCACTAGCTTGCCTCAATGACTGCTCCTCTCTCTGCCAATGAACGCGTGGCCTATGCCGCTCTCCGCACCAGTGCCGTCTGGTTCGAGTCCCCGGGCCATTGGAGTGCATTCCGTGGCGACAAGGCGGCTGACGCACTGAACGGGCTGGTCACCAACGACGTGGCCGCCTTGGCCGTTGGAGGCAGTCTCCATGCGGCGGCGTTGACGCCGAAAGGCAAGATGGTCGCCGACATGCGCATCGTCCGCATTGATGACGCCACGTTGATGATGCATGTGCTGCCAACGGCAGCGGCTGCGTGGCTCGACCTCGCGCGCAAGTACGTCAATCCTCGCCTGTGCAGAGTCACCGACGAATCCGATCACTATCGGTCGTGGATGGTGGTTGGCGCTCACGCGCAACTGGCCATCGAGGCAGCGATGCATGGCATACCCGTTCAGATCTATCCTGCGCCGCCGATGGGGAGTGTTCCCGGACTGTTGCTGCTCGGCACTGCGGTCGATGCTGTGCAGGTGCGGCGGCACCTCCAGTCGGCGCCTGTGGCGATGGGAACACCTGCGGTCTGGGAGGTCGCGCGGGTTGAGGCTGGTTGGCCCGTGATGGGCATCGATATGGACGAGAACACGATCCCGCAGGAAGCCAACCTTGACACGCTGGGAGCGATCTCGTTCTCCAAGGGCTGCTACACGGGTCAGGAAACCGTGGCGCGTGTGCATTTTCGCGGTCACGTCAACAAGCACCTTCGCGGCCTCCGCGCCGATGCCCCACTCCCGCTGGGCGCCGAAGTATCCGACGCGCTCGGAAAGTTGGTCGGTGAGGTCCGGAGTTCCGTAACGTCGCCGCGGTTGGCGGCGATTGCGTTGGCAATGATCCGTCGCGAGGTCGCGGCGGGTGATTTGGTGAGCGTTGCAACGGACAACGGGCCGATCACGGCCCGTGTGGTTGAGCTACCATTCGAGTAGACCGCCTCGAAAACGAAGCGGGGCGCGTTTCGAAAAACGCGCCCCGCTTGTCGTTCGGGCCGAGACCCAAACAAGAGGCCAAGACTAGTGCTTGGTTGTGTCCATCTTGGTGGTATCCGGCTTCATCATTCCGGTGTCCATCGCGGCGGCCGGAGCAGCAGCGGCCGGTGCGGCCATGGCGGCGGTGGAATCAGCCATCGGGGCCTGTTCCTTGGCGGCACAGGCAGCCAGCACGAGTCCAGCAACAGCAAAAAGGGCGATGCGCTTCATGGTATTTCTCCGAGCAGTGGCGTAGGATGCGCCGTGCCTCAGGAAAAGCGCACGGCCCCCCCGGCAGGAGGCCGACGGGGATATAGCGCAGGTAATCTAGCAGACCAGACTGTACTGTCAAGATTTTTTTAGCGAGGCGGACAATAGTCAAACGCTGTTCCCACAAGCGGTTCGGCGATTCAGGAACGACCTGGCAGACACGATCTCGCACGCTTCTGCCGGGAACTCTGCCCCCGGCTGCGGTACTGATACTGCATCGCGCCACGTCCATTCGCACCTTGAGGTCTTGTGTCCCGTCTTCCAGATAGTCTCGGCGCGCTTCGTCGCTCCGCTTATGCGTCGTCACGTCCGGCCAGCGTCAAGGACGAAATTCGCCGTAATCTCATCGCGCGCCTCAAGGAGGGCGGTCCGCTCTTCAGTGGGGTCCTTGGTTACGAAGACTCGGTGATGCCGCAGATTGTCAACGCGCTCCTCGCCCGCCACAATTTCATCCTGTTGGGACTTCGCGGTCAGGCCAAGTCGCGCATTCTGCGAGCGCTGGTGACGCTGCTCGACGAGCAGATGCCGGTGGTCTCGGGCAGCGAGGTGAACGACGACCCGTTTCACCCCATTTCCAAGTACGCTCGACAACTCATCGCCGAACACGGGGACGACACGCCCATCGCCTGGGTGTCGCGTGATTCGCGCTTCGTCGAGAAACTCGCGACACCTGATGCCACCATTGCCGATATCATCGGTGACGTGGATCCCATCAAAGCGGCGCGCGGCGGGCACATTCTGGGCGACGAATTGACGATTCACTATGGCATGCTGCCGCGTGCCAATCGCGGG
>JANMRE010000548.1:0-2208 GCA_031370885.1 Gemmatimonadaceae bacterium | reverse complement strand
ACTGCCTGAATGTCCGCGTAGATCCCGTCAAGCGTCGTGCCGCCGAGCGTAACGATTCGCGGTTCGGGAGACAGCCGAGAGGCCAATGCGCGTACCGCGGTCTCGCTGACCGCGCACACATCACACAGGGCCTGCGTGAGCAGCACGTCAGGATGCAATGCGCGAATGCGGGACTCGTCGAGCGCAAACAATGCATGGCCCTGTCCGGCAAGCGCTCGAACCGCCGCATCGGTCGCGGCCGGATCATCGCTGCGCGGAACGGAACTCCGCGTTACCCGTGCCCGCGATCCAACCACATAGGGGTAGTCGCACTCGTGCGTGATGCCCACCAGGTGTTCGGTGGCGCCAAGGAATGCCACAATCTCCGTCGCCGCAGGCAGCAGGGAAACAATCCTCACGGCGTGACAGATTTTGCGCGGTACACTTCCTTCCCGCCAACGTATGTCGCGATCACTCTGGTCTTGAGCACCAACTCGGCCGGGATGCGCATGATGTCCTGATCGAGCAGCACGAAATCCGCATATTTCCCTGGCGTGAGCGAGCCCATCTCCTTTTCCTGAAACGCGGCGTATGCTGGCCAGAGTGTCATACTGCGCAAGGCTTCCTCGCGCGTCATGCGTTGCTCAGGGAACCAGCCACCGGCGGGCCAATCGTTCGCGTCCTGGCGTGCGATGGACGCGTGAAATGAAATGAGCGGATTGACCTGCTCAACCGGGAAGTCACTGCCATTCGGCACGACCACGCCGGAGTTGATCAGCGAGCGCCATGCATACGCACCGAGGACGCGCGTTGGGCCGAGGCGCTTGCCAATCCAGTACATGTCGCTCGTCTGATGGCTGGCCTGCATGGAAGGAATTACTCCTAACTGTGCAAAACGCGGGATATCGTCGTAGTTGAGGATCTGCGCATGTTCCACGCGGAAGCGATGATCGGCCGTGGGAACCGACTTGAGTGCCTGTTCGTACGCATCCAACACCACGCGATTGCCACGATCGCCAATAGCGTGCGTGTTGACCTGAAATCCGCTCTTGAGCGCCCGTTCGGCGACCTCGCGAATGTGGGCGGGTGCACTGAGCAGCAGACCGGTGTTGTTTGGGTCGTCGGAATACGGCTCCAACAGCGCCGCGCCGCGCGATCCCATCGCACCGTCGGCGTACAGTTTGATGGCCCGCACCCAGAGTTGTCCTTCGTACAGGGCAGACCGCGGACCCACCTGCAGGTAGTGCCGGAGTGCCGCCGAGTCGTCGCCGATCATGACGTACAGACGCAAATTCAACTCTTTGGCCTGCGCCATCTGCTCGTACAGGTCAATAAGGCCGCGCGAGGCCCCGGCATCGTGCATGCCGGTGAGGCCCCACTGATGCATAACGCCGATCGCGTCTTTAAGTGCGGCGCGTGTTTCCGTGATGGTTGGGCCGGGCACCTTGGTGTCGACGATTTCCTTGGCGTTGTCCACCAGCACGCCCGTGGGTGCGCCTTGCGCGTCGCGCAGAATCTTGCCACCGGTTGGATCCTTCACGGCGGCGGTCAGTGCCGCGAGCCGCATGGCTGCCGCGTTTACCAGCGTCGCATGGCCATCCACGCGGGTGAGCACCACCGGATGATCGGGCACGACCGCCGACAACTTCTCGTGCGTGGGGAAGCGCGTGTCACCCCAGGCGTTCTGATCCCAGCCACGTCCCTGAATCCAGCTGCCCTTGGGTGTGTTCTTCGCGCGCTCGATCACGCGAGCGATCACCTCGTCGTAGCTGCGCGTTCCCACCAGGTCGACCGAACGCAGCGTCTGCGCGAGACCGCCAAAGTGCGCGTGGGCATCGACCATGCCCGGGATGACAGTCTTTCCCGCGGCGTCGATCACGCGCGTGTTCGCGCCTTTCAGTGCGTCGGCCTCCTGCCGTGATCCCACAAAAATGACGCGGCCATCGCGGACCGCGAACGCCTCGGCAAGCGGACGGGTTTCGTCGGCGGTGTAAACGCGCGCATTGGTGATAATCAGATCGGCCGGAGCGGACGCGGGCCGCTGCGCGAGGACGAGGGAAGGCACCGCGCTGAAAAGCGCGCCAACCAGTGCTGCGTGAATTCGCATGGGAGGGGAAGAGGGAGACCTCAGCGAACGGGTGGAATCAATACCGTATCGATGATGTGGATGACGCCGTTTTTGGCCATGATGTCGGCCTTCACGACGTTCGCGGTGCCGATCGTCAATTG
>JANMRE010000528.1:0-2157 GCA_031370885.1 Gemmatimonadaceae bacterium | reverse complement strand
CTGGACAATCGCCGACCGACTCGGCGATCCGCTCGCAGAACAGTGGACACTCAACTCGCTCGATTCATTGGCCATGACTCGCCGCCTGGACGTTTCCGCAGCACTTGAGAGTGCTCAGGCGGCATTCTCGACGGTCGGATTGGCGAACCGCTTCCGCCTGCTCCCCGATGGTACCATCGGTGGGTTTATCGAGCGCGAACCGGACGGGCGTTTTGTGGGAGGCAACGCGTCGATTCCGCTGCCGATTCTCGATGGCGGTGGCGCGCGCGTCGCCAAGGCACGTGCCATGCTCGAGAAACGCGTGGCGGAGCATGACGCGCTGGTGGTGGACGTGCACGCCGCAGTGCGCACGGCATTGGCCAGATACGAAGGCGCGCGACGACGCGCCGTGCAGCTGAGAACGTCGGTGTTGCCCGCACGCCGACGCGTACTGGTCGAATCGCAATTACAGGTGAACGCCATGGCGATGCCGGTCTTCGCGTTGCTGCAAGCCAAGCAGGCGGAGATCGATGCCGCACACATGTATCTGGACGCGCTGCGTGACTATTGGAGTGCGCGCGCCGAACTTGAACGAGCGACAGGTGGTATGCTGCCTGCGCGGAGCGGCACATGACCGTCGACGTGCAAGAGGGATCGATGGAATCCGACGAAACCGTTCCTGAGCCCGCGACCGTCTCGCGCCGGGAGATGATGCGCCGGAGTGCGATGGTGCTTACCGGGAGCGCGGCCCTTGGCGCGGGCTCGCTGTCGGCGCAGGGACCGGTGACGCACACCATGCCGATGCCAACGCCGACACCAAAAGCACCGCGAAGCCAACAGTCCAATGCCGCAATACGCGGCGCGGCACCGGGTAAACCTGGTCGCGACTACACACCGGTGATTACGCCCAACGGCAGCACCCTTCCCTTCCGCATCGTGGATGGCGTGAAGGTTTTTCACCTCACCGCGGCACCGATTCAGCACGAGTTCGCGCCGGGGCTCGTGTCGGAATGTTGGGGCTACAACGGCGGCACACCGGGGCCAACCATCGAAGCCGTTCAGGGCGATTCGGTACGCATCTACGTCACCAATCATTTACCTGCGCCGACAACGATTCATTGGCATGGCATTGTGTTGCCCGCTGGCATGGACGGTGTATCCGGGCTGAGTCAGTCGCCCATCCCGGTGAACGCGACGTTCAAGTACGAGTTCGTGCTGCAGCACCACGGCACGTTCATGTATCACACGCACCATGATGAGATGGTCCAGCAGGGACTGGGACTCATGGGCATGTTCGTGGTGCATCCCCGCACTCCCGTGCGTCGACCCGATCGCGATTTCGTGCTGTTGAGCGCTGAGTGGTTGGTGCGAATTGGTTCGTCGCGCCCCGATCCGAACGAAATGACCGAATTCAACGTGTTCACGTTCAATGGCAAGGCGTACCCGGGCACGGAGGCGCTACAGATGCAGCTGGGGGAGCGCGTTCGTATTCGGTTTGGCAACCTCAGCGCCATGAGTCACCATCCGATTCACGTGCATGGACTGCGCTGGCGGGTGGTGGCTACCGACGGCGGGGACATTGCACCCGATGGACAGTGGCCGGAAGCGACGGTGCTGGTGCCGGTGGGAACCACGCGCACCGTGGAGTTCATGGCCGACAATCCCGGTGACTGGGCCGTTCACTGTCACATGACCCACCATGTCATGAATCAGATGGGGCACAGTGGCACCAACCTCATTGGCGTCAAGCCAGACGCGATCGACGCGCTGGTGACGCCACTGCTGCCTGGCTACATGACCATGGGCGAATCGGGAATGGGCGGCCACGCCGAGATGGGAATGCCCACGCCCAAGGGATCGATTTCCATGTTGGGTGGGCCTGGTCCCCACGGATACATCGACATGGGTGGCATGTTCACACTGCTCAAGATTCGCGACAAGCTGCCACCTGGCGGCGATCCGAACTGGTATGTGAATCCGCCCGGTACCGTGGCGTCGGAGGCATCGGACAAGGAGCTCAAGCGCGACGGGATCGATCCGGGAGCGGCCGCTACCGGCGCCGCTCACCGGCATTCTGACTGACTACTTCTGCCGCACCATCTTGACGATGGCAACGATCAGGAAGACCGCCAGCAGGGCACCGAGCCACGGCCAGACACCGTACCCGCCCATCGTGCC
>JANMRE010000511.1:0-2150 GCA_031370885.1 Gemmatimonadaceae bacterium | reverse complement strand
CGTGGCGACCAGCCAGCCACTGGCATCGGCGGCCGGGGTTGCGGTGCTGCTGCGTGGTGGGAATGCGATCGACGCGGCAGTGACCGCCGCCGCCGTGTTGAGTGTGACCGAGCCCATGATGACCGGCATTGGTGGCGACATGTTCGCGCTGATCTGGATCGCGAAAGAGAAGAAATTGGTTGCACTGAATGCGAGCGGACGGGCGGGGTCGTTAATGACACGCGACGAACTGCTCAAGCGCGGGCGCACGCGAAACATTCCGCGCGGTGTGGAGACTATCACCGTGCCAGGCGCGCTGGCCGGCTGGCAGATACTGCTCAAGACCTACGGCACGATCACGCTGGCATCAGCTATTGCACCGGCGATTCGCTACGCCGACGAAGGATTCCCGCTCACGCCTGTCATCGCCGATGACTGGGCCGGTCAGGCCGCGCTGCTGGCCCGCGACTCGGGTGCCAAGGCCACGTTCCTGCCAAACGGCAAGGCGCCGGTGCCAGGGGAATGGTTTCGCAATCCGGACTACGCGCGAACCTTGCGCGAGATCGCGCGCGTGGGCCCGTCCACGTTGTACGGTGGACCGCTCGGGCAGCGATTGGTTGATCGCGTCAAAGCGCTGGGCGGATTTCTCACCATTGCTGATCTAAAGAACAACGTGCCCACCTGGGTGACCCCGCTATCCGTGCCGTTCAAGGGTTATCGCCTGTGGGAACTGCCGCCCAACAATCAGGGCATCGCTGCGCTGGAGATGCTGCGCATTCTCGAGCCGTACGATCTCAAGGCGATGGGGCACAACTCGGCGGCGTATCTGCACCATCTCATTGAGGCGAAGAAGTTGGCCTACGCCGATCTCACGCGGTATGTCGGCGACGCCGATCATTTGTCGATGCCGCCCGCGCGCATGCTGGACGACGCGTTCATTACCGAACGGCGCAGTCACATCGACGCGAACAAGGCACAGGCGCGCATGGATCCGGGTCCGCTGCGCACGTCAAGTGAAACGATCTATCTCACGGTAGCCGACAGCGCCGGCAACATGGTGTCGTTCATCAACTCGTTGTACGACGAATTCGGATCGGGTATCGTGGTGCCGGGCACCGGATTCGCATTGCACGACCGCGGCGCGGGCTTTTCGTTGGAGCCGGGACTGCCCAACACGGTCGCACCGGGAAAGCGCCCGTTCCACACGCTGATTCCCGCGTTCGTCACGAAAACGAACGCCGACGGCACCGAATCACCGTGGATGAGTTACGGGGTGATGGGTGGTGCGATGCAGGCGCAGGGGCACGTGCAGATGCTGCTCAACATGGTGGTGTTTGGCATGGACGTGCAGCAGGCCATCGATGTGGCGCGTTTTCGTCACCTGAACGGATTGCAGGTGGCGTTGGAAGCGCCAATCACCGACCAGGTGCGCGCGGCGCTCAAGGCCATGGGTCATGACATCACCGACGAGCGCCGCACGCAGTTTGGTGGTGCGCAGGCCATCGTGAAACTGCTCAAGGGCTACGTGGGCGGATCGGACCCGCGCAAGGATGGCATGGCAGTTGGTCACTGATCAACGGCGATAGATTTCGCAGGCTGGCTGGCCTTCTCCCGTTACGTCCCGCAAAACCCCTTCAGACTCTGCTGATGCCTACTCGTCGCAATCTCCTTGGTGCCGGCGCCGCCGCCGCCGCCGGTCTCGCGCTTGGTACTCGCCGCCTGGAGGGTGCGTCGCTCCTGACGCCTGCACCCACCGACTCCGGCACGACGTACGCGACGCAGCCAGCGAGCGATATGCCACCGGCCATTCGTGCACTCACGTCGATGCGTGGTCAGGCGAAGCCCATCTCGGTAGAGGAACGCCGTACGCGTTTGGAGAAGGCACGGGAATTGATGCGCGCCAACACCATCGACGCGCTGATGCTGACCGGTGGCACGAGCATGGAGTATTTCACCGGAATCAAATGGGGCGTGAGTGAGCGTTTGCTGGCCGCCATCATTCCGTCGAAGGGGAGCGCGTTCCTGATCACGCCAAAGTTTGAGGAAGGGCGGGCGATGGAGCAGGCGCATCTTGGTCCATTGGGCAAGGACGCCGAGGTGTTCGCGTGGGAGGAACACGAGAGTCCGTACGCCCTGATTGCGCAGGCGTTCAAGGCCCGTGGCATGTCAAC
>JANMRE010000489.1:0-4247 GCA_031370885.1 Gemmatimonadaceae bacterium | reverse complement strand
GGTAGCGGCAGTCCGTTGCGGGTGGTGGCGATAACAGAGTCGGAAGTCGGAAGTCGGATGTAGGAAGTACTGTTTACTGCAGTACGGAGTACTGTCTACTGCAGTAGGAAGTACTGTTTACTGCAGTACGGAGTACTGTTTACTGCCGTAGAGAGTACGTCCGACTGCAGGAGTACTTTATACTGCAGTAAGGAGTACTTTCTACTGCGGTACAGTAAGGAGTACTCGGTACTGCAGTAAACGTACTTCTTACTGCCGACTTCCTACTTCCGACTCAGTTCTGCCCAATACCACCGCCGCCGTCATGTCGCCCGTCACGTTGGCCGTTGTGCGAAACATGTCCGGAATGGTATCAACACCCAGCATGATCCCCGCGCCCTCGATGGGAAGCCCCGCCGCCATGAGCACGGGAACCATCGCAATGATGGTGCCGCCCGGAATGCCCGGCACCGAGAACGACACCAGCACGGCCGTGATCGCAACCGTCGCCAGCTGGGCGGGCCCCAGCGTGATCCCGTACAGATGCGCGATGAACACGATCGGTACCGTCTGTCCTACGCCCGCGCCAATGCGGAATGTCGCTGTCAGCAGCGGCACGAGGAATCCGGCAATTTGCGGCGGCAACGCCAGCGTATCGCGCGTGGCGGTGATCATTGCTGGCATGGCCGCCAGCGATGATCGTCCACTGAACGCCATCGCCTGCGCCGGAAACGCAGCCCGCGCAAACGTGCCGAGACTGATGCGGCCCCCAATCACCGCCACCGGGTACAAGAGGGCGATCAGTATCGTGGTCAGCACCGACACCACCGCGATGTAGGTGGCCAGTGCACCGGCAACACTGAGTCCCATGCGCGCCGCCAGCGGCACCGCCAACGCAAACACGCCGATCGGCGCCAGTTTGAGCACCCAGTGCACCAATGTGATCGACGCGTCGAGAATGCCCTCACACAGCCGCACCACGGCCGCCCGTCGCGACACCTCGATATGCGACAATGCGATGCCAAACGTGATGGCAAACATGATCAATTGCAGCATCGCACCATCGGCGGCCGCCTTGATCGGATTGGCCGGCACCAGGTCCACCACCCACTGCGCAAACGAAGGCATCGTGCCCGATGCTTTGGCGCCCACACTCGCACTCGCGCGCAGCGCAGTCGAGGCCGCCGGGTCGATGGACAACATGGAGAACGCCGGACCGGCAGCCAGTACGCCCAGCGAGCACGCGATGACAAGACTCACCAGCATGAACAGCAGGGCGCGGCCACCCAGTCGGCCGATGGTGCGCGTGTCCGGTGCCGATGTAACGCCCACAATCAGGCTTGAGACGACCAAAGGAATGATCGTCATGCGAATGGCGTTGATGAACAGCGTGCCCAGCGGCTCGATCCAGTGCACCAGTGTGGTCAGCGCGCCGAGGTCGCTCACCGATGCGCCAACACCAAGCGCCAGCCCGGCGATCAACGCCACAAGAACCCGCATGGTCAGCGACATCAGGTCAAGCTACGCCCCGGGAACGCGGCGCGCGATAACGCGGTCGTCCGGCATTCGTCAGCATTGCGCTACCTTATGCGTGTTCGTCACCGACCCTCACGTGGGCTCTCTCATGCGCGTTCTCATTACCGGCGGTACCGGCGCACTGGCCCGCGAACTCCTGAGTGCTGCCTTTACGCTGGACATCGCACTCCGTTTGAGCAGTCGCCGTCCTCCCGCAGAAAACGCGCCACACCATGAGTGGATCGGCGCTGATCTCACCACCGGTGCCGGACTACCGGACGCGCTGCGTGACGTCACCACGATCGTTCACACGGCAAGCGATTTCAGCCGCTCGCACCAGGTGGACGTCGAGGGCACCAAGCGCCTGCTCGACGCGTCCCGACGTGCCGGCGTTGCACACCTGATCTACGTGTCCATTGTTGGCATCGACCGGATCCCGTATCGGTACTATCAGCACAAGCTGGCCGCCGAGCAATTGATTGAGAGAGGTCCGGTCCCGTTCACGATACTGCGCGCCACGCAATTTCACTCGTTCATCGACAGTCTGTTGACAACGGCCGCGCGCTGTCCCCTCGTGATGCCATTGCCCGTGCGCTTTCAGGTGCAGCCGGTCGCGACACGCGATGTCGCCCGGCGACTCGTGCAAGCGATACTGGATGGCCCTCGTCAACACGCCCCGGACTTTGGCGGTCCGGAAACGCTGTCGTTGGCCGACGTTGCACGCGAGTGGAAAGCTGCGACAGGAATCGGCAAGCCGGTGTTGCCGATATTCCTGCCGGGAAGCGTGGCCGCCGCATTTCGCGCTGGCAGAAATACGGTGCAGAGTGGCGTCCGCGGCACGCTCACATGGCGCGAGTGGCTGTCCCAGCGATATCCCACGGTACGCGCGTGAGCAGTTGCGCGTCTACGCAACCCGCCCCACTCGCAACACCAACGGCCAGCGAATCAACTGTCGTTCAGCGCTGCTCCATGTCGCGGCTAGCTCGCGCTCAAACTCAACCATCGGATCGACCCCGTTGGCCGCGCGAAAACGCGTCACCGCCGACCAGGTGGCTACATACCCGACAAGCTGCGCCACCGTCCACATCGCCTCCATGGCAAACTCTCCGATCGCCACCCGCGCAAACGGGAACGCCAGATCATCGTAGCGCGCATCGACATGCCGTCGCTGCGGCGGCCACCATGATGTGAGCCGCGCGTCCATCGCGTTCACCACGTTGGCCACCGCCGGTGCCATCGGCACATCAAGCAGCGTGTAACACCATTCGGCAATCACTCCCGCTGGTGCCAGTACCCGCTGCGCCTCGGCATGGAACGCGTCCACATCAAACCAGTGTAGCGCCTGCGCGACCGTGACCAGCGCCACGCTGGAATCGGCGAGTCCGCTCAATTCCGCAGGCGCCACCTGATACGCCACGCGCTCATGCGTCTCCGCTTGCGATATTTGCTGCGCACTGGCGTCGGTGGCATGGACCCGGTCGAAATACGCCGCCAGTGCAACGCTGGCCTGACCCGATCCGCATCCGGAATCCCAGACGCCGTCGCGCGTCGGCGCGGCCTGCGCCAATGCAGCAAACAGCGCATCCGGATAGCGCGGCCTGAACACCGCGTAGCCGGGCGCTACACCCGAAAAGTGATCGGCAAACCCGGCCACGCTTGTCATGACCTACTTGGGAATCATCCCGACACACGATGACGGCGGTGCCGCCTCAGCAGCACCATAATGCGACATCGCGAGCGCTGCCGGCTGTGCGCCATTGGCCATCGTGAGCACAAAGAAGTGACTGTACGTCGCATCGCAAATGTCGGGCAGCGATGGCCCGCCCAACGCCTTGATGATGGCGGGTGTGGTATTGCTGTGCCCAACCACCAACACCACGCCCTGCTGCTTGCGCACCGCGGCTACCACCGCCGCGATGTGCGCTGCGCCACCGCCATCGAGCGAAACCACCTGGGGCGTCACCCCAGTATGCGCCGAAACCATCGCTGCGGTGAGCGCGGTGCGTTGACGCGACGACACGATAATGGCCGTGGGCGGCGACGCCGCGAGCGCCTGCGCCAGCGCTGCTGCACGCGCGCTCCCGATGTCACTGAGCGGCGGATCGTCTCCCGGCACAGCGGCCTTCTCGGCATGACGCACGAGAATAACCATCGACGGCCCCGTCTGCGCCGAAAGCGGTGTGCGCGCAAAACCCGCCAATCCGACCAGAGTGCCGATCACCATCGACCGCATCATGCGACGCGAGCAACGCACCATCATCCACCTCGGGAAAGCAATCGGTGTCCAAGCAGGTGCCGCACATGCGGCCAGTCGTTGTCGTCCTTCACGCGCGACATCACGCGAATGCGACTCCGGCAGCGTCCCAGTTGATCGCACCGAGAACGGCATCCAGATAGTCCGCACGACGATTCTGATACTTGAGGTAGTACGCGTGCTCCCACACATCAACGCCAACAACCGGTCGCTGGCCATCAAACCACGGCGAGTCCTGATTGGCACTGCCACGCACGCTCAACTTGCCACCGCCGTCGCGCATCAGCCACGACCATCCCGATCCAAACTGCCCCAGCCCTGCCGCCTTGAGCGCCCCGATGCACGCGGCAAGGGAGCCGAAGTCGTGCATGATGGCCGCCCCCAGCGCGCCACTTGGCATCTTCGCACCGCCCGGTGCGAGCAGCGTCCAGTACAACGCGTGGTTGGCATGACCGCCACCGTTGTTGCGCACGGCACTGCGCATACCATCGGGAAGCGC
>JANMRE010000535.1:0-6521 GCA_031370885.1 Gemmatimonadaceae bacterium | reverse complement strand
CGGTCAGGCCGGCGGCTGTGATGAGGTGTTCAGCTACCCCATGTTCAAGGACCTCGAGCAGCAGCAAACCGCTTTTACCGGCATCGCCGCGCATTTCGGATTTGGCGCCAATCTCGCGGTAAAGAACGAGCCCAGCACGGGCCAGGGAATATTTGTCTCGGGCTCGTACTTCCCGGTGCTTGGTCTCAAGCCTGAAGTGGGGCGATTGCTGGGACCCTCCGATGACGCGGTTATCAGCGCGAACTTCGTCACCGTACTCGGCTACGAGTTCTGGCTGGAGCGATTTGGCGGCGATCGCAACGCGGTCGGACAAAGCATCGTCGTCAACGGCAAAACGTTCACGATTGTCGGAGTCGCCCCACGGGGCTTTCGCAGCACCACGCTGGGCATGCGCCCCACCGTATTTGTACCGATCAGCATGCGCGAAGTGGTCGAGTCGCGACGCCCCGCATTCGAGAATCGCCGATCGTACTGGATTTATCTCTTTGCGCGACTCAAGCCGGGCGTTTCCATCGAACAGGCTCGTGCATCGCTCAACACGTCGTACAGTCGCATCGTCTCGGGCGTGGAAGCGCCGCTGCAGGAGGGCATGAGTGACAAGACGATGGTGGTGTTCAAGGCAAAGAAAATCACCATCGAAGCGGGACAGCGCGGACAGAGTGATGTGCATCGTGAAGCGAAGACGCCACTCTTCATGCTGTTCAGCATCACGGGCATCGTGTTGCTCATTGCCTGCGCAAATATTGCCAATTTGTTGCTGGCGCGCGGCGCGGGTCGTGCCATGGAAATGGGTGTGCGTCTCGCGCTTGGTGCCTCGCGTCGTCAGTTGCTCACGCAATTGCTCACTGAGTCGGTGCTGCTGGCGTTTGTGGGAGGACTGGCCAGCCTTCTGGTGGCCCAGTGGACGCTGCGGGCCATCGGGGCGTTGCTGCCGCCGGAAGCCGCCGCAACCTTTTCGCTCAGCATCAAGTGGCCGGTGGTGTTTTTTGCTGCCGGACTGTCTATTGCCACGGGTATCGTGTTTGGCATGTTTCCCGCGCTGCACAGCACCCGCGCCGATCTCATCACCACCATCCGTGCCGGCGCCGGGCAGATCACCGGCGGCAAGTCCGCGACGCGTTTTCGCACCGCGCTCGTCACCGTGCAGATTGCCCTGTCGATGATGCTGTTGATCTCCGCCGGACTGTTTCTCAAGAGTCTGGTCAATGTCAGTCGCGTCGATCTTGGCGTAACGGTAGACCACATCGTCACGTTTGGCCTCTCACCAGAACGCAACGCCTACGACAGTGTTCGGTCGGCCTCGCTGTTCGAACGCGTCGAACAGGAGATGACGGCGATTCCCGGTGTCACCGCCGTCACGTCGTCCATCGTCCCGTTGCTCGCCGGAAGCAACTGGGGCACCGATGTGTACGTGCAGGGATTTCCGCACGGGCCCGACGTGGACAACAATGCCCGGTACAACGAAGTCGGTGTCGGCTACATGGCCACGTTGGGCGTAACCATGCTGTCGGGTCGCGAATTCACCACGGCCGATCGGCTGGGTGCCGGGCGCGTGGCGATCGTCAATGAAGCATTTGCCAGGAAGTTCAATCTGGGCACGAACGCGGTTGGCAAGTTCATCTCCGACGACAGCGCCGATTCACTGAACATCCAAATCGTCGGTCTGGCCCACAACGCCAAGTATTCCGACGTCAAGGATTCCGTGCCCGCACTGTTCTTTCGCCCGTGGCGTCAGGACGCGCGCGTAGGTTCGATGTACTTCTACGTCAAATCGTCGCTCCCACCCGAGCAACTCCTCACGGTCATTCCGGCTACGCTCAAACGGCTCGATCCCACGATTCCGGTGGAAGATCTCAAGACCATGCCGCAGCAAATCCGCGAGAATGTCTTTCTCGATCGTATGATCAGCATTCTGTCGGCGGCCTTTGCCGTGCTGGCCACGCTGCTTGCTGGCGTGGGATTGTACGGCGTGCTGGCGTACTCGGTGGCACAGCGCACGCGGGAGATCGGTGTACGCATGGCGCTCGGCGCCGATGGCGCACGCGTGCGCGCACTCGTCATGCGACAGCTTGGCGTGATGCTGATCGCGGGTGGCGCGGTGGGCGTTGCCGCGGCATTCGGACTTGGCCGAGCGGCGCAGTCGCTGTTGTACGGCCTGCAGGGTCACGACCCCCTCGTGTTCACCTTGGCGGTGGCCATGCTGGCCGGTGTCGCAGGGCTGGCTGGCTACATTCCCGCGCGCCGCGCGGCCCACGTCGATCCTATGCACGCCCTCCGGTACGACTGAACGTCTTTATGATGGATATTGCCCGCCCTCCCAAGTCAAAGCGTACGCGTAACCTGCTGATCGGTGGAGGCGTGGCGGTGGTGCTCGTCATCACCTATGTACTCAGTCAGCTCGGACCCGCCTCGCAAACCATCGAGCGCGCGGCAGTTCTCGTTGACACGGTCAAACAAGGCGACGTGGTGCGCGAGGTGCGTGGCACGGGCGCGCTCGCACCGGAGCGTATTCGCTGGATCACCGCGCAGGCGTCGGCGCGCGTGGAGCGGCTGGCGTCGGAATCAGGGCGCAATGTCGGCGCCAACGAATTGCTGCTGGAGCTGTCCAATCCCGACTTGCAAATCCAGACCATGCAGGCCGTGCAACAGGTGCGTCAGGCGCAGATCGACCTGCTGAATCTGCGTACAACGCTCAAGGGCGCGCTGCTGTCGCAGGAAGGTATCGTTGCGTCCATGAAGACGTCGTTCATCAGCAGTTCACAGGAAGCGCGAGCTGCCGACTCGCTGGTGAAGCTGGGACTCGTGCCGCCGTTTGAAGCCGCCAATCGCAAGGCGTCGGCCGAGGAGTTCACCACGCGCTATCGCATCGAGCGCGATCGACTGGCCTTGATGTCACAAACCATCGATTCCCAGATTTCGGTGCAGGCGTCTCGCATCGGTCAGTTGCAGGCCATCGCCACCAGCCAGGAAACTCGTCTCCAGTCATTGCACGTACGGGCGCCGGAAGCCGGCGTTCTGCAAGACCTCACGTTACAGCTTGGGCAGTGGGTACCGGAAGGCACCGCGCTCGCCAAGGTGGTGCAACCCGGAAAACTCAAAGCGGTGCTGCGTATTCCCGAGTCGCAGGCGAAGGATATTCAGCTGGGGCAAAAGGCCTCCATCGATACGCACAACGGACTCATCGTGGGACGCGTGGTGCGCAAAGATCCCGGATCAACGGGCGGCAACGTGATGATCGATGTCGCACTCGATGGACCGCTGCCGGCGGGCGCTGTGCCCGACCTGAACGTTGAGGGCACCATCGAAATCGAGCGCCTGACCAACATTATCTACACCGGTCGTCCGGCACTGAGTGCCGGCACCGGATCGGTAACCCTGTTCAAGCTGGTTGACGGCGGTGATGCAGCTGTTCGCGTACCGGTGGCACTCGGACGCGGATCCGTGAACACCATCGAGATCCTTCGCGGACTGGCCGTAGGTGATCAGATCATTCTGTCCGACATGTCGGCGTATGCCAGCGTCGACCGCGTGCGAATAAAGTAGTCTTTCGCTACTGCCACCCTTTTCCCGATCAGGAGCTTTGCCATGGCCGACTCGACCGACGCACTCATTCGCATGACTGGCATCAAGAAGATTTTCTACACCGATGAACTGGAAACGCACGCGCTGGCCGATGTGCATTTCGAGATCCGCAAAGGCGAATACGTCGCCATCTCGGGTCCGTCGGGTTGCGGCAAGACGACCTTGCTGTCCATTCTCGGTCTGCTCGACACACCCACTGCCGGCGAGTACTTCATCAACGGCACGTCGGCGGCGCGTCTGGCACCGGCCGATCGCGCCCGCGTTCGCAATCGTGAAATCGGATTCATTTTTCAGGCGTTCAATCTGATTGGTGATCTCACGGTATTCGAGAACGTCGAACTGCCGCTCACGTACCGCGACATGAATGCCAACGAACGTCGCGATCGGGTGCAGGCCGCACTCGAGCGGGTGGGCATGACGCACCGGGCCAAACACTATCCGCCGCAACTTTCGGGTGGACAGCAGCAGCGGGTGGCGGTGGCGCGCGCCGTGGCCGGTGATCCGGCCATTCTGCTGGCCGACGAGCCGACGGGGAATCTCGACTCCAAGAACGGCGAGGCGGTGATGGACCTGTTGCGTGAACTCAATTCTCACGGCTCCACCATTTGCATGGTGACGCACGATTCGCGCTATGCACGTCATGCGGATCGAGAGGTGAATCTGTTTGACGGCAAAGTGGTGGAGACCGAGGCGATGGCGTCGACGTAGGTCGAGCAGAACATCTGCCGCGCCGGCTCACGATGCGTCCCTTGGCAGGATGCCGCCTCCCCGTCGGACATGACATCACGGTTCGACTACAAAGCTGCCTCTCGCGATCAGGGTTTCGCCCACGGTGCACTCGGCGCGATACACGCCTGGGCTCCATCCGCCTGGTTCAGCCCGTCCCCAGGCGCGCGCGCGTGTTTTCGTTGTCGATCCCGCAGTCAGAGCGGCAGAGAGGGTAAACGTCCCGACCACCGCGTCGTCGCGCGCAACAATTGCACAGGCGGTCGTCAGCGTGACATCGTGACTTCTCGGCGCGAACGAGTAGGTCAACTCCGTAAAGATGAACCGGGCCTGAGCGGCGGAAAACGCCGTTCGGTATTGCCGTGTACTCGATATCGGCGGTTTGGATGGTCCCTCAAAGAATTGAATCTTGTCAGCGACAACCTGCATCGTTCCGCCAGAACGTCCTCCTTCCGATACATGGGAAAACGGAACGCCCGCAACGGCCTCCCGGCGTGCGGCGAGTGTGCGCAGCAACAGTGTCAGAAAGATAAGACAGCTCACGCCGGCCAGCACATTTCGGACGGACGTCAGCCGTCGCAATCGTGACGCTGCCGTTGGAGGTGAGGTTGAAACAATGTCCCTCGCACGCTCCGCTACTGCGAGCGCGTCCGCAGCGGGCCGCGATACCAGTGCGGGTCCAACCGGCAGTGACGGTCCGCTCCGACCAGGTGTTCGCAAGTCCGTCGTCGGAGTCTTTGCCGATATCGGCGCGCGCAGGATGTCTTTGACCCTTCGAACAAGCTCTTGTATGTGTCGGGTCAAGGGCGGGGTCAGCGCGTCGAGCCACTGCATGCTTTGCAGGTGATACTCGAGGGCACCTTCCGGCATGACGTTCTCCACCCGGAAGGGTACGACCATCACCTTCTTGCTCAGTGCGGTGGCAATCTCACGCCTGATATGATCCGACCCGTTCGAGTGCGAAGAGAAGATCAGCACCAGCACGCGCGTTGTCGAAATGGCCTCAATGATTGCCGCCGGAAAGTCCTCTCCTGCCTCGATGTTGCGCGGAGCGATCCAGCACGATACCGCCTGCGCTTCCAGCGCCGCCACGACGGCGTCGGCGATGTCTCCATCGTGCTTCCGTGAGTGCGATATGAACACATCATGCATGGACAATTCTGTATGGTGTCGCAGCGCGCCCAACGTTTCGGTGCCATCGTGAGACACCCTGATTGCCGGATCTACCCAACCGACCGCATCGCGCAGGGTGATGTCGAACGCCAAGACCTATCGTCACATCCTGTTCAGCGCAAGAGACGCGTCGGACAGCCTCGGCAGGAACCTGCCCTCCATTCGCCGCGATCCGCCTCGAACCTTGAGGCTACCGGTTGACTTGTGCGTGCGTTGGCGTGAGTCGATATTCTCGCCAACCAACTCCCAGCCGAGATGAGTTCGAATGCCTTTTCGAGACATTTTCAGGTACGCGCAACTGGTGATCGGAATAGCGGCGTGCCCGTTGTCGGCCCAATCCGCGAGGCCGCTGTCTGTTCAGGCATCCTATCTTCGTATCGTGCTGCGTGGCGAAAGTCTGGGCGACGTGGCGGCATCGAATGGTTTCGAGGGACAATTGCGCTACACGCGGGGCAGATGGTCCCTTGGCGGAGGAATGGAGTACTCAAAACACGGAATCGACGGACAACCATCGGGATATGGCCTGCGTCGCGTTGGCCCATTTCTTGAGCCCCGGTTGCTGTTGTCGTTGTCGTCCAACACCCTTGCCGCGTACGTGGCTGGACGGCTGTCGGTCGTTCAGGTCACGGCGCTCGTGCCGAGCAGTCTCCCCAACGTGTCGGCGGGGTCGGCAACGGGCACCACGATCAATGCCGGCGGCGGCCTGCTGATTCGCCTGTCGCCGCGAGTGAATTTCGACGTCGGTGCGTCCGGGGGATTCAGCAGTTTCGGCAGTGTTACGTTTCCGTCGGGCACGCGCGGCGGCAGTCTGGGAACCGGAGGCAATCTCATTCTCCGTGCCGGATTCAGTTTGGGCCTGTAGCGCGGACAATACTCGCCCCTAACCGATCTTCGGATTACCGATGATTCGGGCGCTGGTGATGCGCCAGGCGTTGTCTGTCCGTTCAAAGCGCACATCGAACTTCACGATCTCGCTCATATTCGCGCCGAAGTTGTTGCGCCATCGAATACGAATACTGTAACTCCATGTGGCCTGACTG
>JANMRE010000533.1:0-4505 GCA_031370885.1 Gemmatimonadaceae bacterium | reverse complement strand
TGACGGGGCGCCGGAATCACCCTGGAGAGCACGCGAGGAGAGCGAGATGGTGGAAGTGGCCGTCGCCCGACTCGGAGTCGACAGCGCAACGAATTCGTATGTGATCATCCTGCGCGAGACGAGCGGCCCCCGAATGCTTCCCATCTGGATTGGCAAGCCCGAAGCGGAGTCGATCGTCATGCACATGAATCAGGTGAAGCGTGATCGGCCGCTCACCCACGACCTGTGTAAGGCGCTGATCGTGTCGCTCGGCGGCGTGCTTCGGCGCGTGACCATCAGTCGCGTGCACAAGAGCACGTACTTCGCCGAGATGCACATTGAGCGCGACGGTGAAATCGTACAACTCGATGCGCGCCCGTCGGACAGCATTGCCATCGCGTTGCGATTCGACGCGGCCATCTTTGTCGAGGCATCGTTGCTCAACGCGGTGGAGGCCAACGACGACGCGGCCGCCGGCACCAACGCCTTCTTCGTGACGCCACCGAGTGATGAAATGACCACGGAACAACTCAAGGCCTATCTGGCAACATTGCGGCCGGAAGATTTCGGAAAATTCTCGCCGTGAGGTCGGTGGTTCGCGCCGTCGTGTGCACTGTGCTGGTGGTCGCGTCGCCGCAGCCGGCCATGGCGCAAACGTCGCGGTCGGACGGGGTGGGCGCGTCGGGTATGGAACGGGTGGTGGCAGGACGTGTCCGCCGCCCCGCAGTGGTGGGTGGCGATTCCACGGGCATGGGGCCTGCCGGTAACGTCTGGGTCACTTTGCATCGCGTGGGGAAGGATACGGCCGGTCCGGTCGATTCGGTACGCAGCGATGCGGCAGGCCGCTATCGCATCAGGTGGCGCCCCTCCGGTGACAGTGCCGCCGTGTATTTTGCGGCCGTCACGTGGGGTGGCATTGCGTACTTCACGGCGCCGTTGCGATCGGCCATCGCCGTTGCCGACGAGGCGGAAATCACCGTGTTCGATACCACGTCGCGCACATTTCCGCTGGCGATCAAGGGACGTCATCTCATCGTGGGCACGGTGGATACGAATGACACGCGCACACTCATTGAGGTGTTCGAACTTTCCAATGATAGTCTGAAAACCCTCGTCGCCACCACGCGGAAATCGCCGGATCCCACCTGGAGTATTGTGATCCCTCAGGCCGCACTCGATGTGCGGGTGACCCAGGGTGAAGTCGCGCCCGACGCGTTCGCGCACTCTGCGGGACGCGTTTCCATTTTTGCGCCAATTGCACCGGGCCTGAAACAGCTCGCGTTTTCGTATCGACTGCCGGCAGCGGATTTTCCCATCAATATTCGCGCCGATCAGGGTGCCGTCGTGTTCGAAGTGCTGCTCGAAGAAGAGCAGGGAACCGCGCGGGGAGCAGGTTTCACGGCGGTCGAGCCGGTCACCATCGAGAATCGCAAGTTCCGGCGCTTTCTGGCGCAGGATGTGAAGTCTGGTGGCACGGTCACGCTCGAACTGCCGGTCACCAGAGTGTCGGGCCGGAGTCTGCGCATCACCGGGATACTGGTCGCCATCGGATTCGCCGCGCTGCTGCTGTTATTGCGCGCCGTCCAGCGTCGCACCGCACGCACGCTCGGCGGTGTAGACACGTCCGTCATGCGTCGTGCGCAGACAATTGCCCGCGTCCCTGAGCCGCCGGAACACGAGCGCCTCGCGCACGAGATCGCCGCGCTCGATGCCACCTTCGCGCGCATTGCGTTGCCGTCGGACAGTGTTCGAGACGCCTATCACGCGCGTCGCAACGAACTCAAGTCTGCGCTGGCCGACGCGCTTGCCTCGACCCACACCTCACGATAGCTTGACGCTGTCGCGCACTCCGCACGACGGACAATTGAAGGTGAACTTGGGATGCTTTTTCTTCCATCGCGCATGCGACGCGTCGCGCTGCTCTTCGTGCCATGCGTTGCCCTGTCTACGTGCGCACGTGCGAATGAGCGCGCCGACGACTCAACGCGCGCACCGACGATTGGCGTTGTGGCGCCGGCGGACACCGACGATTTCGGTGTGGCGTTGCCCGTTGATCGATCGTTTGCCGAACGCGTGGTCTCGCTCAATCCAACGGTCACCGAGGTGATTTTTGCGATAGGCGCCGAATCGCGACTGGTTGGCCGTAGCGTGTGGGATGAATTTCCACCGGCTGCACAGGTGATCCCGGCCGTCGGAAACGGCATTCGCCCGAATATCGAAGCCGTGCTCCAGCTGCGCCCAACGCTGGTTATTCTGTACGCGACGGCGGAAAATCGGTCGGCCGCAGATGCGTTTTCGCGGGCAGGCGTTCGCACGATCGCACTCCGCGTGGATCAGATTGATCAATTCATCACGTTGACACAACGTCTGGGCGTGGCACTCGGTGCGGTTGATCGCGCCGCCATGGTGGTCGATTCGGTACAGCGCACGCTGGCCCGCATTCGCGAGGTGACACGGACTGCGCCTCGGCGATCGGTGGCGTGGCCACTGTGGCAGCAGCCGGTCATGGTGGTCGGTCGCGGAAGCTATCTCGATGAACTGATCGAAATCGCTGGTGGACGCAATGTCTTTCACGATCTCGCCGCACCGTCCCCGCCTGTGAGCCTTGAAGAAATTGCCCGCCGGAATCCCGATGTCATCGTGGCCTCGGCCGATTCACGCTCGACCATGCTGGCCAAGCCGCAATGGCGTGCCGTGCGCGCCGTGCGCGACGGCAACTGGATCACCGACGATCCCGCTCTGACCGGGCGACCGTCGGTGGTACTCGGGATGGCCGCCACTGCATTGGCGCTTGCACTGCACCCGGAACTTGCCGCGCAACTGCCGCGACCGCGCGCTGCAGCGCCGTGATGCGGCGCACCCAGTGGGTGGTGCCTGTCGGTCTGTTGTTGGTGATGCTCCTGTTGATCGCCGCCGTGTCCATCGGCACCGTGGTGCTCATACCGTCCGACGTGATGCGGTCACTGCGCGGCGTTGGCGACCCGACACTGGTGGCCATTGTGCGTGACCTGCGTGCGCCACGTGCCGTACTTGCCGCGCTGGTGGGAGCGGGCCTGTCAATGAGTGGCGGGGCGCTGCAGGGCACGCTGCGCAATGCGCTGGCCGAGCCGTATCTGCTGGGTGTCTCGGGGGGCGCTGCGGTTGGCGCAGTGCTCGCAACCGCGCTGGGCGTGGCCACGCCAACGCTCGTCACGCTCGCCGCGTTCGGTGGCGCCGCCGCCGCAACGCTGCTGGTGTCGGCCATTGCGCGGGTGGTTGGTGGCAGTGCCGACACGCGGATGTTGTTGATGGCGGGCGTGGTGGTAGGTGCATTTGCCAATGCAACAATTCTGGTAGCCCTGGCCGACGCGCCACCCGAACGTTTACGCGGCGCGTTATGGTGGATGATGGGGTCTGCGGCCGACGCCACCTGGGGTGGCGTGACGCGCCTCGCGGTGGCCGTCGCCGCACTTGGTGGGTTGTTGGTGTGGTGGGCCCGCGAACTCGACGTGCTCGCCATGGGTGACGAGGCGGCCGCTGCACTGGGTGTCGATGTCAATCGGGCGACACGCCGCATCTTTCTCGTTGCATCGTGGCTGGCTGCTGCAACCGTCGCCGCCGCAGGACTTGTCGGGTTTGTTGGTCTTGTGGTGCCCAATGTGGCGCGCGCCCTCGGTGCGCGCCGACATCGCACCATGCTCCTGGTTGCCGCGGTGTATGGCGCTGCCCTGATGATTGGCGCCGACCTCGTGGCCCGCACCGTGCGCTCACCCGCCGACCTGCCGTTGGGCGCAGTCACCGCGCTTATTGGCGTGCCGTTTTTTCTGCTCCGGTTGCGGCGGCTCGCCCCATGAGCGACGGCCCGACACTGTTTTTCGATGATATGGTCGTGCAGTATGCCGGTCGTGCCACTCGCGCGCTGAACGGCGTCTCCCTGGCGGCGCTCCCCGGTCGCCTTACCGCCGTGGTTGGTCCGAACGGCAGTGGCAAGAGCACGTTGGTGCGCGCCTTGCTGCAGCTCACACCACTCGTGCGTGGGAGCATGCGGCTCGGAACGGTGTCCGTTCAAACCCTGGCACCTCGCGCGTTCGCGATGCAGGTGGCCGTGGTCCCACAGCGCGAGGAAGCCGTGGTCCCCATGCTGGTGAGCGATTTCGTCGCCCTCGGACGACACGCCCATCGCTCTGCCTTCGGCGCACTTGGTGCCCACGATCGTCGGTGCATTGATGACGCCCTCGCGCGCGCCGGAATGACGGATGCGGTGGCGCGTCGTACCGATCAGCTCTCCGGCGGCGAATGGCAGCGCGTGCGTATTGCCCGCGCGCTGGCGCAGGATGCAGCGGTGCTGGTACTCGACGAACCCACATCGTTCCTCGACATCGCGCATGAGATGGCCGTGTTTGAACTGCTCGACGCGTTGGCGCGTGAAGGGCGAACCGTGCTGTTGGTCAGTCATCAGCTCAACCTGGTGGCGCGTTTTGCCTCCCACATCGTGGTGCTGCACAACGGTGTGGTAGCGGCGTCGGGAACCGCCAATGATGTCATGC
>JANMRE010000443.1:0-2387 GCA_031370885.1 Gemmatimonadaceae bacterium | reverse complement strand
GGTGTTCGCGTCGCGCATGAAACGCCGCTTGCGTGAAGGCGCGAAGCTCATCGTCGCCGATCCACGTCGCATCGATCTCGTGCGTTCGGCGCACGTCCAGGCGGCGCATCATCTGCCCCTGTTGCCGGGCACCAATGTCGCCTTGATCAATTCCATAGCGCATGTGGTCGTCACCGAAGGACTGGTGAAGGAAGACTACGTGCGCGAGCGGTGCGATCTGAACGCGTTCGAGTCGTGGGCGCGCTTCATTGCCGAAGATCGCAATTCACCCGAGGCGATGGAATCGAGCACCGGCGTGCCGGCGGCCGATGTGCGCGCAGCCGCGCGTCTGTTCGCGACGGCCCGCAATGGCGCCATCTACTACGGACTGGGCGTCACGGAGCACAGTCAGGGCTCCACAATGGTCATGGGTATGGCCAATCTGGCGATGGCCACCGGCAACATCGGCCGGGAAGGTGTGGGCGTGAATCCACTGCGTGGTCAGAACAACGTGCAGGGCGCCTGTGACATGGGCTCCTTCCCGCACGAGTATTCCGGCTATCGCCACGTGAGCGACGATGCCACGCGCGAACTGTTCGAGCATCTGTGGGGGGTGTCGCTGTCGAAGGAACCGGGATTGCGCATTCCGAACATGCTCGATGAAGCGGTTTCGGGCGGCTTCAAGGGACTGTACATCCAGGGTGAAGACATTGCGCAGTCCGACCCGGATACGCAGCACGTGGTGGCCGGACTCCGCGCCATGGAGTGCGTGGTGGTGCATGATCTGTTCCTGAATGAAACCGCCATGTACGCGCACGTGTTTTTCCCGGGCTCGTCGTTTCTCGAAAAGGACGGCACCTTTACAAACGCGGAACGACGTATCAGTCGTGTGCGCAAGGTCATGCCACCCCTGGCCGGTCTGGCCGACTGGGAAGTGACGCTGCGCTTCGCCGACGCGTTGGGGTGCCCCATGCCCTACTCGCACCCATCACAGGTCATGGACGAGATTGCCAGCCTCACGCCCAGCTTCGCGGGTGTGTCGTACGACAAGCTCGACGTCATGGGTTCGCTGCAGTGGCCGTGCAATGCATCGGCGCCCAACGGCACCCCCGTCATGCATGTCGACCACTTCGTTCGGGGCAAGGGGCGCTTCATGCTCACCGAGTTCATTCCCACCGACGAACGCACTGGGGCGCGTTTTCCGCTGCTGCTCACTACCGGGCGCATTCTGTCGCAGTACAATGTAGGCGCGCAAACGGCACGCACCCCAAACAACGAATGGTACGACGAGGATGTGCTGGAGGTGCACCCGTTCGACGCTGAGAATCGTGGTATCAACTCGGGTGACCGCGTTCTGCTTCAGAGTCGCTCCGGCGAAACGTCGCTGCGGGCGGTGGTGTCTGAACGCATGCAGCCGGGCGTGGTGTATACCACGTTTCATCACGCGCGCACCGGTGCCAATGTCGTCACCACCGACTACTCCGACTGGGCCACCAACTGCCCGGAATACAAGGTCACCGCCGTACAGGTATCGCGCACGGCGGGCATCACCGAATGGCAGCAGGAGGAGCTCAAGCGTGAATCGTTCCTGCGTCGCATCGAGCGAGGGGTGCCTGGTGCCACTCGCTAAGTTCCCCGCGTCGGCGTTGCTGCCAACGCACATCCAGCGCTTCGATGGGGGTGTCGAGTCCGACGCCCAGTCGGCCGCTTCGGCGCCTGGAGCGCGGAACTCGGCGCGCAACGTTCCCGTGGAAACGCCGATCAACATCGTGTATGGCAACGCGCCGTTTGCGGTAATGATGACCACGCCGCAGGATCTGGAAGACTTCGCGTACGGATTCAGTCTGACCGAAGGCGTGATCACCCGGGCGGCCGACATTCAGCGCGTGGAGTTGGTCACCCAGGAACGCGGTCTCGAACTGCGCGTGTCGTTGACGGCCGGCCTCTCGCCGCGCGCCGCGAATCGCGAACGGAACACCGCCGGTCGCACCGGATGTGGGCTGTGCGGCATTGATCAACTGGATGCGCTGCCACTGGCCGCCGTCCGTGCGCATGCGAGAGCATCCGTAGACATGTCGGCAATCCGTCGCGGGCTCGACACGTTGGAGCAGCAACAGGTGCTGAATCGGCTCACGCACGCCGTGCATGCCGCCGCCTGGTGTTCGGCCAACGGGGACCTGGTCGCACTGCGTGAAGATGTGGGTCGTCACAACGCACTCGATAAACTGCTGGGTGCGCTCATTCGCGTCGGTCACGAAGCCCACGACGGGTTTCTGCTCATTACCAGTCGTTGCTCGTTTGAGATGGTGGAGAAGGCGGCCGTGTACGGCGCGTCCACCATCGTGGCCATTTCGGCGCCCACGTCATTGGCGGTCGAACGCGCGGTGCTGCACGGCATGACACTGCTG
>JANMRE010000424.1:0-16022 GCA_031370885.1 Gemmatimonadaceae bacterium | reverse complement strand
TGGTGGCGCGCGCAATCGTTGATCTCCGCCTGCACCTGGGCGACTGGTCGTTCGCCGAGTGCGTGCACTACTACGAGACATGCGTGGGTATGTCGCCCGAAGTTGCGGTGGCCGAAACGAGCAAAAACAGCATGTTCCCGGCGACTGCCCTCATGTATTGGCTGGGTACGCAGGGAATTCTCGACCTGCGCGCCCGCCACCGTCTGGTACGTGGCCGTGAATTTTCGCTGCGCGCATTCCACGATGCACTGTTGAGTCGCGGAGCGATCCCCGTACTGCTGGCGTCGCGAATGATGGAGCCATAACCATGATATGCATGCACCGGGCCGTGCGCGCGTTGGCGTCACTGCTGGCGATGGTGGGGATACTTGCTGCTGGCAGCGGATGCGGTCGAGGCGATGCCCGTCGCAGCGGGCCGTCGAACGACCTGCTGATTGTGGGCTACGATCGTGAGCCCGACACCATGAACCGCTACGCCACGCACATTCTCGAAGACATCGAGTCGTGTGTGGTGGAGGGACTCGTGGTGAACGATGAGCACATGAATATCGTGCCGCTGTTGGCGGCGGCGGTTCCCACACTGGAGAATGGCGGCGTTGCGCTGCGCGCAGACGGCGGCATGGATGTGACGTGGACGTTGCGACCGGGTGTGAAGTGGCATGATGGAGTGGCCCATACCTCGGCCGATGTGAAGTTCACGGTTGATGCCATCAACAAGGGCGACTGGAAGCCCGAAAGCGTAGACGGATTCGACCGCATCACGTCGGTGGACACACCGGACTCGCTCACTGCCGTTGTCCACTACAAGGAAGTGTACGCGCCGTATCGTCTGCAATTCGTTCGCGGCACGCTGCCCAGGCATGTGCTGGCGGGGCGAGATCTCAACTCGGCCAACGATTACAATCGCGCGCCGCTGGGCACCGGACCGTATCGCGTGGTCGAGTGGAAGACCGGGGAGTACATCCTGCTGGAGCGCGTTCCCAACTACTGGCAGGGTGCGGAGTATCCGAAAATCAAGCGCCTGCTGTTCAAGTTCCTCACCAACACCACTACGCGCATCAACCAGCTCAAGGCGGGCGAGGTGCACATGGTGGCGCTGGTGCCGTGGGACAAGGTTCGCGAGCTTCGCCCGCTGCCGGCACTGCGACTGAATCAGGTGGTGGGCAACGGATACGAGCATGTGTCGCTCAACCAGAAGCGTTTCGCGCCGTTTCGTGACGTGACGGTACGACAGGCGCTGGCCCATGCGGTGGATCGGTCGCTCATTGTGCGCACGCTGTTGGACAGTCTGGTGCAAGTGGTCAACGGTCCGATTCAACCGCTGTCGCCGGCCTACGAACCAGATGTGCGGGTCTACCACTACGACCCGGTTGCCGCGCGTCGGTTGCTCGACGCGGCCGGGTGGGTCCCGGGCGCCGACGGCATTCGCACCAAAGGCGGAACGCGTCTATCGTTCACGCTCATCACCCAGGCAGGCTTCGCGATCCGCGAAAACGTTGCGCAGGCGCTGCAGCAGCAATTTCGGGACGTGGGCGTTGAAGCGAAAGTGCAACTGGTCGACGGCACATCGATCAGCAGCCTGTGGTTCAATGGCGATTTTGACGCGATGCTGCATTGGTGGCAACAGGGCGCCGATCCGGAGATCACCTTGTTCTTCGCAGCCGATCGCATGCCGCCGGCCGGACGGAACATCAACTATCTCGCCGATACCGCATTGACCGCGCTGCTGTATCAGTCGGATCGCACGGCGAACGAGGTCGAGCGCCTTCGTCTGCTCAAGAACGTGCAGCGGCGTTTGGCCGAGTTGGCGCCGGAGATTCCGCTGTACAATACCGCGAAGATCGACGCGATCCCGGCCCAGCTGCAACACTTCACTGGCAATCCGACAAATGCGGGTCCGTTCTGGAATGTGTATCGGTGGGAGATCACGCCTCGGTGACGCGACGGTGAGTATCGAGCGCCACGTGCGCGATGCGTATGCGACCGTGGGCGGGACATGTTCCTGCTGATCGGACGACGAGCCGCGCAGGCGGTGCCGTTGCTGCTGGTGATCTCGCTGTTGCTGTTCGGGCTGTTGCACCTCGCGCCTGGTGGACCTCTGTCCACCTATCTGGAGAATCCAAACGTCCGGCCCGAAGATATCGAGCGACTTCGGCGTGCGATGGGACTGGATCGCTCGCTTGCGGTGCAATACGTGACGTGGCTGCTGGCGTTTGTGCGGGGTGACTGGGGCTACAGCTACGCCGATGGTCGACCGGTGCTCGATCGCGTAGTGGAACGCGTGCCCGCGACGCTCGAGCTGATTGGTGTGGCCGCGCTGCTGGCGCTGCTCGCGGCAGTGCCCGCCGGTGCATTTGCTGCGGCACGTCGCGGTGTGGACCGCATTACCAACGGTGTGGCTGTGGCCGGCATTTCACTACCCGTGTTCTGGTTCGGATTGCTGCTGCAACTCGTGTTCGCCGGTGCGCTGGGATGGCTGCCGTCGTCGGGACGGCAGTCGTTTGATGGCGGCGATGTGCTGGACCGGCTGTCGCACCTTGTTCTCCCGGCGACCGTGCTGGCCGTCGTGTTGGCGGCGGCGTGGTCGCGGTATTTGCGACGCGCCATGCGCGAATCCCTGGCGATGCCGTTCATCAACGTGGCGCGGTCGCGCGGTCTGTCCGAGGGACGTCTGGTGTGGCGTCACGCCCTTCCACTCGCGCTGCCGACGTTTGTCACGGTGGTGTTGCTCGATGCCGCCATGTTGGCATCGGGCGCGGTGGTCACGGAAAGCATCTTCGCCTGGCCGGGCATCGGCAGTTTGTTTACCGAATCACTGGCCAAGCGCGACTACGCAGTGCTGATGGCGTTTCTCATGATCGGCTCGGTGGCCGTACTCGCCCTGAATTTGGTGGCCGACCTGCTCGTGTTGTGGCTTGATCCGCGTGCCCGAAAGGAGGGTTGACGTGTCGACACCGCGAGCGTTGGGCGAGCGCCCGAGGGACCGCGCCCCGATGGTGGCGGCGATCGCGATGGGTGTATTGGTCGCTGTTGCCGCGCTGGCGCCGCGGTTGGCTCCGTTTGCAGTGGACGCGCTCGACCTGGCGCACCGGCGGGCCGCGCCTTCGGGGGCACACTGGTTTGGGACCGACGAGTTGGGCCGTGATCTTCTCACACGCGTCCTGTTTGGCGCACGCGTGTCGCTGGCCATTGGCATCATCTCGGCGGCGGTGAGCGTATCGATCGGCGTGGCCATTGGCGCGACGGCGGGATACGCGGGTCGATGGATCGATGACGCGCTCATGCGCGCCACTGATGCGATGCTGTGTATTCCGCGACTGCCGTTGCTGATGATCACGGCGGCGTTCGCGCGACCGAGTGTGTTGTTGCTGGTCGTGCTGGTGGGGTTGGTCGGATGGATGGAGACGGCGCGTGTGGTGCGCGCGTCGGTGCAGTCGCTGGCCCAGCGCGATTTTGTGACGGCGGCGCGCGCGGTGGGGGCGTCACCGTGGCGCGTGGTGATCGGGCACGTGCTGCCCGGCGTGTTGCCGGTGCTCGCGGTCGCGACAACGCTGGCAGTGGGTCGCGGTATTCTGTTGGAAAGCGCGCTGAGTTTCTTTGGCGTTGGGGTGCAGCCGCCAACGGCCAGCTGGGGCAACATGCTGTATCAGGCGCAAACCACGATGACCAGTGAACCGTGGTTGGCGGTTTTTCCGGGGGCGATGATTTTTGTGACGGTGCTCGCATGCAATGCGGTTGGCGACGCCATTGGAGGCGAGCCGGGCGCGCGGCCGCGATAGGAAAGCCGGCCAATTCAACCGAAAAGCAATTTCTACCGCGGGGGACGCGGGGGTCGCGGAGAACTGCGGTTGTGAGGTTACCGCAGGCACGTCAACGACGTGTGTGAACTAAATGATTGAATGCTTTGTGGAATTATCGTGCAGGGCGAGTTCGAAGGATCTCACCGCGAAGGTCGCCGAGGATGCCGTTGTGAACAAGAACATCCTCTGCGTCCTTTGCGACCCCTGCGGTTGAATGTGTTTATTTTTCTCTTCCTCAGAGTCGCAGCGTCGCAGAGTGCATGGAGAACAGCCTACCGTTCACGGTGGGAGTTCTCAGTACCCACGTTCCCGATCCACCACCCACGAGGGTGTTTCGCCGCGTTCGATCGCTGCCAGGCATTCGAGGAATCCCGCCACAGCGCCTTCGTTCGTGGTGAGACCGGAAATGTGCGGCGAGATCATGACACGGGCATCGTTCCAGAGGGGCGACGACTCGGGCAGCGGCTCCACCTCGAACACGTCCAGTGCGGCGCCGCGCAGCCAACCGCTGGAAAGCGCGTCCGGCAGCGCGGATTCGTCAACCACCGCGCCGCGTCCAGCGTTGATCAGTACGGCGCCGTTGCATTTCGCCAGCAGGGCACGCGAGAACATGCCGCGCGAGGTCGCCGTGAGCGGCACCGTGAGCACGATCCACTCGGCCTCAGCCACGACTGTCGGCAGCGCGGCGGTGGCGGCGAGTCGCACGAACACCGCGTCGTCCCCACGTCCGGTGCGTGACACACCCGTGACATGACAACCCAGTGCGGCAAACAATCGCCCGACATGCGTCCCGATATCTCCGGTCCCGACCACCAGCACACGCGACCCGTGCAGCAGGGCGGTTTCACGCGGCAGCCATTGGTGCGCCTGCTGAGCGACATGCAAATCGATAACCTGCTGTGAAAACGCCAACGCGCGCGCCAACGCCCATTCGGCGATGCGCGGTCCGAACGACTCGGATGTGCGCGTGAGCAGGATCTCTCGGGGCAGTTCGTCAGGGTACAACCAGGAGTCCACACCGGCTCCGGTGCAGTGTACCCATTGGATGTTGCCCATCGAGGGTAGCGGCGGACGCCGAAAACCGAGGTAACTGTCGCCCCAGGACAGGTCATCCGGCGTGAGATCGACGTAGCGGTTGCCGCGGATTTCAAGGTCCGGTCTGGCGGCAGCGAGCATGGTGGCGAGTTCTGCGTGCGCGTTGGCGCCGATGACGATGCGTTGTGGCATGCCTTCAGGGCGTGATCGACAGAGATGTCACCGTGATGATACCGCCGCCATCGTTCTCGGGCGTGCCGTACTTGATGCGCGTCGGGTAGCCCAACGTTGCATGATATGTCACGTCAAGGAGCGCTGCCCGGCTGCGCGCTTCGGTGTCGATGAAGTCGAACAGACCTTCAATTGTTGGGCGATAGTTGAGTGGAACGGCCTGGCCGGATGCCTCCACCACGATTGCCGTGACGACATTGTTGCGAACGGTCACCCGCAGGGCGGTCGCGAAATTGGTCGTGCAAAAACAGGCGTGGGCGCTGACATAGGTGTAGTTCTTGGTACTCTTCGACTCCCAGAGTTCGCGCTCCGTTGTGACCGTGGGGAGGTCCAACGGACCCCGTCCGAAGCAGGCGGCGAGGACGGTCGTCAGTGCAACCGTGGCGAACGCGGTGCGTTTGAAAAGCGTGGGCATACGCTCAGGTGTTTGTGTAGATGCTGGCTACGGCAATGTTCGTGGGGACCGGCTATTGCAAGATACACGAGCAGGTCCGCGCGCGTTTCATTATGCAGCGCGCGGGAGACGGGAGACGGGAGACGGGAGACGGGAGACGGGAGACGGGAGACGGGAGCAACTTCGAACAGCAGAGAGTCAGAACGACGCGGCGCTCAGGGTCTTGGACATCTGCTGATAGTATGCAAGTTGCGTGCGTTGATCCGCGGTTGGGCGACCGGTCCATCGCGCGCTGGCTCCGTACAACGTTTGAATACGTGACAACAGTTCCTGTGCCTGTCGCTTGCGATCGGCCGCCTGCGGATCGCTTGACGTGGCGCGTCGCGCCCGATCGGCGACGGGCGCGAACTCCACGGCCAGCCCGGCGACCTTGCGCTGGAATTCCGTCCAGGCCCGTCGGTCGGCGCGTGTGATGACAATTCGCGGGTCTTCACGCACGGCCACGCGCTGCGTGCTGGTAGTGCCGCCGGCAACCAGTCGCACGGTGTACGTGCCGGGCAGAACCAGTGGACCGGGTGTCGAGTTGCGCGGCCCGGCGTCATCATCTTCACCTCCACCGCCGCGCAGCGGGAGATCGGCATAGCGCAGGTTCCACACTACACGATTGACGCCGCGAGCTCGCGTCGGGGTGAGTTCCTGCACCACTGCGCCGGTCGAGTCCAGCACCGTGAGTGTGGCGTTGCCTTCGGCTTGCGCCATCCAGTAATCCACCAGCGCGCCGTTCGCTGGATTCTCCCCACGGAAAATCATGTCGCCGGTGTGGGGTCGCAGGTTGGTGGTGCGAATCTGCCAGGCGGGTTGCATGGTGAACAGATGCGACGGTGTGGCCATCACTGCTGTTGTCAATTCCTGCAGAGCGTTCGCCTGATCGAGAATCCAGAGGCCGCGCGCGTGCGAGGCAAGCACGAGGGCATTGTCACGTGGATGGATCGCGATGTCGTTGAACGGCATCATGGGCATGCTGTTGCGCAGCGGAATCCATTGCGTGCCGCGATTCGGTGAGATGAATACGCCGAACTCCGTGGCAAGGTACAGCAGGTTGGGGTTGCGCGGATCTTCGCGAATCGTGCGCGCCACGCGCTCGTCCGGGAGGTCGCCAACGATCGACGTCCATGACTGTCCAAAATCTTTCGTCATGAACACGTAGTTGCGAAAATCGTTGCCGCGGTGGTTGTCGACAGTCACGTAGGCCGTGCCGTCGGCGTGACGTGAGGGTTCCACGCCGGCAAACCACGAGCCCGGTGGCAGACCGGGAAATTGCGTTTGCACACTGACCCAGGACGTTCCGCCGTCACGGGAAACGCTGAATCGACCATCGTCTGAGCCGACGTACAGCACGCCTTTGCGTCTGGGCGATTCGGCGAGCGATACGATCCCCGGGAAGTACGGCACGCCATCGTCGATCGAGAGCGTATTCTCGCTGGGTTTGCGCCCCATCAGCGCCAACGTAGACCGATCGACACCAGTCGTCATGTCACCCATGTCCGTCCACGTCATGCCCCGATCGCGCGAGCGGAACAGGTGCTGCATGCCCACGTAGACGGTACCGGTGTCATGCGCCGACACCACAATGGGCGAATCCCAGTTGGCCGGATGCATGGCGTTGCCCAGCACCTGCGACGCGCCAGGCTTGCCCCACGTATCCCAGTTGCGACGTCCCGCGATGTGTCCCTGCGGATCGCCCGGGCGGATGTCCTGCGCCTCCCAGGTGATCGTGTTGTTGCGCTGCAACCCAAGGAACTGCGATCCCGAGTACACCACGCCGGGTCGCTTCAGGTCGGGCACGGCCCAGAAACCGTCGCCGCCGCACAGTCGGGACCAATGCTCGTTCAGAATACCAGTGGTGTTCCAACTGGCGCTCGGTCCCATCCAGCAGCCGTTGTCCTGCAATCCGCCGTACACATTGAACGGCACGGCGTTGTCGAGTGCCACCCGATAAAACTGCGACAGCGGCAACGACGATACATACAGGAACTTGTTGCCGCGATCGTAGCTGATGCCGATGCCGCCATCGTCAAGCTTGACCACGTGGCGGCTGTCTCTGGGATCCACCCACACAAACCGATCGTCACCATGCGTGCTGGTGCGCGGTGCCGTGAACGTCTTGCCGCCATCGTCGCTGAACGAGTACGCGTTCAGCATGTACATGCGCTTGTCGTCGTTGGGATCGATGATGGGCTGACTGGCGTACATCGGGCGCGGGTTCCAGTCGGACAGAAACGTCCACGTGACTCCCTTGTCGTCACTGCGATAGAGGCCGGCTTTGCGCTGGATATATGCCGTTGACGCGTTGTAGCGAGCGCCCTGCTCGATGCTCACCACCACCGTGCTGGTGTTCTTGCGATAGATCGCGATGCCGATGCGGCCATACTCACCGCTGGGCAAGCCATTGCCGGTGAGCCTGGTCCAGGTGGCGCCGGCGTCGGTACTCTTCCAGAGCGCGCTTCCGGGACCGCCGCCGTCAAAGCCAAAGGCACTGCGTCGCCGCTGATACGTGGCGGCATACAGAATGCGCGGATCGGCGCCGTCAATCGCCACATCGGTGGCGCCAGTTTCGTCGTCAACCGACAACGTGTGACTCCAGGTACGTCCGCCATCGAGCGTGCGGTACACGCCGCGATCGCCGCCAACGCCCCACACCGAACCTTGCGCCGCGACATACGCGATGTCGGGACTGGAAGGATGCAGCACGATGCGCCCGATGTGTTTGCTGGTACGCAGACCCATGTTGGTCCATGTTTTTCCGGCATCGGTGGATTTGTACACGCCGTCGCCCCAACTCACACTCTGTCGATTGGCGCGATCACCGGTGCCAACCCACACAATATCCGGATTCGGTTGGAACACGGCGACATCGCCCACCGAGTGTACCGGCATCGCATCGAACAGCGATTCCCATGTCACGCCGTTGTCGCGTGTGCGCCAAACACCACCGGTGGCGCCACCCACGTACCAGGTGTAGGGGTTGGACTCCACCACATCCATGTCGATCACGCGTCCGCTCATGGACGCGGGACCAATGCTGCGAAGCCGCAGGCCGGCGATGTCGGCCGCCGCGAAGCCGCTGAGGGTGCTTCCCGGGGCTTGTGTCTCGGCCGCGGTACTGCCAATCGAGAGAGCCAGCAGGGCCGCGACGAGCTGAGGCTTGGCGCGACGGCGATTCTGGATAGACATAGTGGACGGGGAGGGCGGGAACGGGTGACGTTGACTCACGCGGACGTTGGGGCACCCGCCGCCTGCCAGCAAGGGGCCGACCGAGCCGTGCCGCCGCCTGATGTGCAAGTGTGTGCGTCTCGCGCGTCTCCCCTCAAGGCACCAGTTTCCGGGTTACCCTCGCACGCTTCGGTGCGGGCCGTCCGGGTCACGACATTCCACACGATGGACGATCTCGACCGATTGTTTCGCACGTATCACGCGCCACTGGTGCGCTACCTGACCAGACGGTTGGGTGATCGCGACCTGGCCGAGGAATTGGCGCAGGAAACGTTTGTGCGTGCGATGCGACACGGTCCGGTGGCCAGTGAACGCTCGTGGCTGTTTGCGGTCGCCACGAATCTGGTGCGCGACGAATCACGTCGCGACGCGCGCCAACGTCGGCATCTCGAGCTGCTGCGGGCCGAGCATGTCGATCGGGTGGAGGAACCAGAGCCGACGTCTTTGGAGCGCATGCAAGAGGCCGCGTTGGCGCGACGCGCGGTGAATGCCCTCGCCGAAAAGGATCGTGTGGCGCTGCTGATGAAGGAGGAAGGGTTGGACTACCATGAGATTGCCGCAGCGCTGGGTCTTTCTGCAAGTTCGGTGGGAACGACGTTGTCGCGTGCGCGTCGTCGACTGGTTGATGTCTACGAAGCGCTTCAACGAGAGCAGGAAGGCCACGGATCGGGAGGGGCCAGTGTCGGCTCATGATGATGATATGATCACGCCGCGCGAAAACGGGGCGGAAGAAACCCTGGAGCTGACGTGGACCGCAGCCGGCCATCTCGATGACGGTACGATTGAAGCGTGGCTGGATGTGGCGTTTAACACGGCGCAGATGGCCGAGGTTGCGGCGCATGTACACGGGTGCGCGACCTGTCAGGCGCGCGTGGCGCATGCACGCGGATTTATTGCCGCGGCGTCACGAGTGGTGCGCGCGTTGGACGCGGTGCCATTGGGCGTGGTGTCGCATGAGGACACGGTGCGCGCCGCGTCGCGCATCATCGCGGCCGCCGATGCGACGCGCTCGGCCAGCGCCGTTCCAAGGGCGCGGGCACACCGTGCGTGGTACACGCAGCCATTCGTACGTGCAGCCGCTGCGCTGGTGGTCACGGTCGCGGGCGGGTCACTCGTCATGTCGCGCACGGGCAGCATTGCCGTGACTCCAGCGGTGGAAGTGAAGGCCGACCATGACTCAGTGGCCGCGTCCATGGTATCTGAGTCTGCGCCACGGGTTGACGCCACGCAGCCGACCGTTATGCCTGCTGACAAGCGGGTGGCGGTGAATTCGGCGCCGCTGGTTGCGGGCGACGCCTTCAGACAGACTGAACGTTTGCGTGTCGACGAGGAACAACGCCGTAGTGCCCCTGTCGCGGCCAAAGCGGATGCGGCAGGTGCGGCCCCTTCGGTTGCATTGCCGTCCCCCGTTGCGGCGCCCGTTGCGGCGGTACCCGCTCCAGCCACCATCGCGCCGATGAAGAGTGCGGCAGCGGGGTCCGCTGTGACGGCGCAGCTCGAACGACGGGAGATTTCGCGGGAGAACGCGATTGAAGCGGATCGACTGAAATCCCGCGCGCTCGGTCTTGATGCGGTGACGTTCGCGGGACGGCGCGCGACTGACGAACCGGTCCCGACCCCCTCACGCTGCTGGACCGTTCTGGGAGCGCCCCTCGGTTCTACTCTGCGCCTGCCAACCGAACTGCGGTTGCCGGATATTGACGGCGCGCGCATGTATCCCGTTCAGTGGATGGGCTGGCCGGACGCGAACACGTCACTGCCGGTACGCATGCGGGTGGATAGTGTTGGTCGCCTTACCGGTGAAAGCACGAGTGAGGGGCAGCGATTGCAGCTCATCGTGCAGCGCGTCGCAGGCGGCTGGCAGGGCACCGCCACGCACACGATAGAGGGAAAGCGTACGATACACGAGGTGCAGTTGAAGTCAGTTTCGGATGCACTGTGCAACCCATGACGTGAGCGGCGTCTCCTGAAGGAGCAACACAACATTTCCCTCAGGAGGATGTATGTCGAAGGTCGCATCGGTGGTCCGTCGCACGCGTTTGGCGCGAGTGGTCGTTGCAGTGGCGATTGGCACGAGTGTGCTCTCGGGGTTCCGGTTCGTGGAGACGGCGGAGGCGCCGATCCACCTCTCACCCACAACACGCGACACGCTCGCGCGATTCACGGTTGCCGGTGTGGCAATCGATGCGGCCACCGGGAGTCCGTTGGCCGGCGTCGCAATAACCGCGGTGATTCCAGGCACGTCGAACGCCGGCACCGCCAGCTCCGCGGCCGATGGCCGCTATCGGTTGCAACTGTCGCGAGTGCCGCGGGGAAGCTCGATTGTGATTTCGGCTCGACGCCTCGGATACGAGCCGATCCGCCAGAGCGTCGCGGCCACGAATGACTCGGCGCGGGTAAACATCGCGATGGTAGTGTCGCGCGGAGCGATGTCGGAGATGGTGGCGAGGGGGGACGCGGCGGCGATGAAACGCGAGATCGCGGCTGCGAGTCAGACGAACGCTCCAGCGTTTCCTGCCACCAAGGCCGCCGTGAATCAGGTCGTGGCTGCGGGCGGACGGCTCCGCCAGTTGAGCGATGAGGTACGTCGCTCCGAACGCGATCGTCGTTGGCGCCCGGAAGACAAAGGGTGGGATCGTGAACAGTACGACCGTGTGAACGACAACCCGTTCCTTGGCGTGCGCGGCAATCCTCGCTCAACGTTCTCGGTCGATGTCGATCGCGCCTCGTACGGCAATGTGCGTCGCTTCCTCACGCAGGGGCAGGTGCCACCGGCCGATGCCGTGCGCATTGAAGAGTTGGTCAACTACTTCCCGTACACGCTGGCCGAACCGCGCGGTGATGCACCGGTGGCGATCACCACCGAAGCGATGCCGGCGCCGTGGCAATCGCGCCATCAATTGGTGCGTGTCGCGTTGCAGGCGCGCCGAATTCACACGGCGAACTTGCCACCCAGCAATCTGGTCTTCCTGATTGATGTCTCGGGTTCGATGCAGAGCCCCGACAAGCTGCCGTTGGTGAAGCAATCACTGGGATTGTTGGTCGAGCAGCTGCGCCCACAGGATCGCGTGGCCATGGTGGTGTACGCCGGTGCCGCCGGGCTGGTGCTTCCCAGCACATCGGGCACCGAAAAAGCGCGCATCATGCAGGCTATTGAACGTCTCGAGGCGGGCGGCAGCACGGCCGGTGGCGCGGGGCTTGAACTCGCGTATCGCACCGCGCGCGAGCATTTCGAGCGCGGCGGCAACAACCGCGTGATTCTTGCCACCGACGGCGATTTCAATGTGGGGCCGAGCAGCGACGCCGCGATGGAGCGTCTCATTGAAGACAAGCGTGCCGAAGGGACGTATCTTACCGTGCTGGGTTACGGCACGGGAAACTATCAAGACGCCAAGATGCAGAAGATGGCCAAAATCGGGAACGGCAACGCCGCGTACATCGATGACCTGGCCGAAGCGAACAAAGTGCTCGTAAAGGAGATGGGCGGCACCCTGTTCACGGTGGCCAACGACGTGAAGTTGCAGATCGAGTTCAATCCGTCGCGGGTATCGGCATATCGGTTGATTGGCTACGAAGACCGCATCTTGCGCGATGAAGACTTCAAGGACGACAAGAAGGATGCGGGCGACATGGGTGCCGGACATTCCGTGACCGCGCTGTACGAGGTGGTACCGGTTGACGTAACCGGCACGGTAACGATTCGCGATGCCGATCCGCTGCGGTATACCCGCATTGAAGACGGCGCTGCGCCGTCGCCGGTGGGCAGCGATGAGTTGTTGCACGTGAGTTTGCGGTACAAGCGTCCGGGCGAGTCGACCAGCACGCTCATCACGCAAGCCGTGCGAGCGCGCGACGGGCGCGAGCGTGCCTCCGAGGATTTCCGCTTCGCCGCATCGGTTGCGTCGTTCGGCATGCTGCTGCGCAATTCCGAACACAAAGGCACGGCGACGGGAGCCCAGACGCTGGAGATGGCGCGTGGCGCCGTGGGTCACGACGAGGGTGGCTACCGCGGTGAGTTCGTGCGACTGGTGGAGCGATGGCAGGAAATCTCGCGGGGCATCGCTGTTCGTCCCGAGCGGGATCGGTAGCTATATGGGTCGGCGCGTGTTCGGCATACGTGCGTTGTCGCTCGCCATCGCGCTCTTGGGCGTCGGGTTTCCCAACGCGTCGATTGCGGCGCAAGGCATCATGCCAAAGCCCGCTGGCCCCAACACGCTTTCCGGCGTGGTTACCGACACGTTGGGCAATCCTATTTCGGACGCCGACGTGTACATCACGCTGCTGAAGCGTCGGGTGCGCACGCGCGACGACGGGTCGTTTCTGTTGGACAAGATTCGGCCCGGTGTCTATGACGTGGGCGCGCGGGCATTCGGCTATGTCGCCCGGTCGTATTCGGTGAATGTGGGCGACGACGGCGGATCCGTGTACATCCGAATGATTCGCCTGGGCTCGACGCTCGCCTCGATGATTACCACTGCCGATCGACTGGGGTTGAGCGGAGTTATCGGGGACACGGCGTTCAAGGCCATGCCCAACGTGAGCGTTCGGGTCATTGGACCGGAACTCACCACGCGCACCGACTCGGCCGGCGCCTTTTCGCTGGCAGTGTCACCTGGCCACTACCTGGTTGAACTCAAGCGTGAGGGATTTGCTCGACAAGTGATCGGTGTGACGATCCCGGAGAATGAAGGACGGAAGATTGCCGCGTGGCTGGTTCCCCAGTTCGGCGGGGTCAATCCGCTGGAGGGTGCCAACCTGTTTGAAATGTCGCAACGGGTGATGCGGGCAAATCCCGTGTGGTCCAGGTATTACACACGCGAGGATATGGCAAAGCAAGGCATCACCGAGGTGCGTCAGGTGGCGAACCGAGTGGCCATGCGAAACGTGAATCCCGATTGCCCGGTGCTCATTGATGGCGGCCCTCGGACGCTCCCCCTGTGGCAACTGGCGGCTGGCGATGTGGAGTTTGTAGAGCTGTACACGGCCAGGCCGGCGCGTAGCACGGTGACCAGCCTGAGTGGTCTGGCTCAAACGATCACGACCAGTACCAGTCTGGTTCCGACGTCAGAGTGCGGGGTGGCGTTGGTGGCCTGGCTGCGCCATTAGCCGCGGCCGCTTGATACTCAGGGTTCATACCATATCGACATCGATAACCTTCGGCCGCGGCCTCACGCCAATAGTACGAGGCGATTTGCGAGCCCGGAGTGAAGCGTACGAGTGACCAATAACTGTGCGAGCAGTGGCGGCTTCCGCGCAGCACCGTCTGCTGCAACGCGACGTCATACCGCGCTATGGCGCAGTCTGACGTTCAACGCCGCGGAAATCGAGCGGCAGAGGCTGGCGGCAGGCTCGCCATTCTCCAACCGATCCGCGAGCACGCGGGGGGAGAGAGCCGGGGGCGCGATCGAGGAACCATCGACCTGCGCGCGTTGCATTGGATCGTCGTACGCGTCCATGTGGATCCCCCTCCATGCCTTGCGTTCAGGGCAACCGTAGTTGCGCGTTTCCTTCGCACCGGCGCAACAAATCGCAAGCGGTGCCGTCAACACGTGCCGCTGTTGCGTGCGCCTCCGGGGAGGGAGCCCTCCGAAGTTCCATGTGTCGCTGTCGCAACAGGTGCGACAATATGTAGAGAAGTTGCAACAATATCCTTGATCCCGCGTCGCCATCCACGGAGGGACCCCACCCCTCGCGTCGAAGAGCAAGCTCATCACGTAAACGACCGTCAGATAGCGAGTTGTACCGGATTTCCTCTGGTGCGCTTCAGGCGCTGGCTCGGCACTTGCTAGTTCGGTGGCCGTAGAGGTCCGTGGTGGCCGTGGCACAAACTGTTTCCTTCTATCATGACGAGCCGTCTTATGCAAAAGCAATTTGCTGGTTGGTGGCGTTCATCGTTTGTGGTCCCCGTTGTGCTGCTGTTGGCCGTCTCGGCTTGCAGCGACGGTACGACCGCTCCTGTGGCCCCGCCACCGGTGGTGATGCTCACCAAGGCGGCGAACTTCGCCGAGATGATCGCTGATGGACAAGGTCGAATAATCCCGTCTTTGCCTGACAAGCCGAGGCGGGTGGAGTTGGCGGCGGCGTTCGAGGGGTTGACAGCGGCGCTGAACAACGGTGCGGCGGGACGGGTGAAGATCGCGCTTAACAGTGCCAGTTCGGCCATGGATCGCTATGCCGAGTCGTTGGAGGTGGAAAGCGGTTATGAGGCCGATCTGGACGCGCTTCGGCTCTCGCTGGATGTCATCGCCGCGCAATTGATGGTTGACATGCTCACGGGCAGCTGAAACTGACGTGAAACGCACTACAAACGCCCAGGGAACCAAATGATAGGCAAGACTCTCAGTCGCCGCGGCCTGATCGCGGCATGCATCGTGGTCGCATCAGCGGCCACGACGATCACGCCGTCGTCGGCTGAATCGCAGACGCCTAAGGTCTGGTACGGTTGCTATCAGAAGTCATCCGGGACCGTTTACCTCATCAAGGAGCCCGGGCTTCCAACGGTCTGCAACCCGAATTCGTCGACGCCCTTCAGTTGGACGGACGGCACGGGAAGCAGCGGTGGCGCGGCGTGGCACAGCCAGCCGGGCGCACCGGCCGCGGCGACTGGGGTTATCGGTGACTTCTCGCTCGACGTGACCACGGGCGACGTCTACAAGAAGACGGCGGCTTCAACGTGGACCTTGCAAGGGAACATCAAGGGCCCGGCAGGCGCAACTGGTGCCAGCGGCGCAGCGGGTCCCATCGGTGAAACAGGCGCGACGGGACCGACGGGTGCGACCGGTGCCGCTGGGGCGACTGGCGCCACTGGTGCTGGTGCAATTGGGGCCACCGGTGCGCAGGGCCCGACTGGCCCACAGGGTCCGGTCGGTGCGACTGGCGCGTCGGGTGCTTCCGGCGGGGCAGGCCCCGCGGGTGCAACTGGTGCGTCAGGAGCCGTTGGTGCGACGGGTGCCACGGGGTTGGCAGGCGTGGCCGGGGCGACCGGCAGTACGGGTCCGATTGGTCCAGCCGGCTCAACCGGCGTCCAAGGGAACGAGGGGGCGACGGGTGTGGCTGGTGCGTCGGGCGCCACCGGCCAGGCTGGCAACACCGGTGCCACTGGCAACACAGGACCGGTCGGCCCCACGGGTGCGAGCGGTGCTTCAGGTGCCAGCGGAGCCACGGGCGTGACCGGTAACACGGGTCCCATTGGCTTGACCGGTAACACCGGTGCCAACGGTGAAACCGGCGTGACGGGTGCCACGGGTGCCGCCGGCAGCACCGGTGCGACGGGTAACACAGGTCCCACA
>JANMRE010000399.1:0-4190 GCA_031370885.1 Gemmatimonadaceae bacterium | reverse complement strand
GATATTGCCGAGAAATCGTCCGGCTTCGCGCAGGTAGCGCACCTTGGTTGGATCAATTTCCATGAGGCGGGCTGCGGTGGCGTCAACCGCGACCGGGTCATCGCCAAAGATGAGCAGCCCCGCGCTCACGGCGGTTCCCTGGATCGGCCCGTTTCCTTCCATGCCCACGATGCCATCAATAATCGTGAACGGTGCGCGGGGCAGCGCCGCGCTGATGTCGAGAATGCTTTCCTCGATGCCGTGCTGGTGCAGCACGTTCTTTGGCCAGCCGTATACCGCGCCAGGCATGATGCCGAACAGGTTCTTCATGGAAAGCGTGACGCCGGCCCAATGATGCGTCTTGAGCTTTGGCATCGAAACCACGAGATCGGCGTCGACGATCGTGCGCGGCAGCCACAGTTCGCGTAAGCCGGAGTATTGCGAGCGACAGGCAACACGCACGACGTTGTCGGTGTTGAGGTCGACGTACGGCATTTTGAGGTCGCGCATCATATCAAGCAAGCCGGATGCGGCCAGCAGATATGCATTGTCACGTCGATGTCCGGGACCTTCGGCCACAACAACCGACCGCGCGCCCAGCCGCCGAAACGTTTGCGCCACAACGCCCACGAGCGCGGGGTTCGTGTTGATCACGCCGTCGGGGTCGTACTCAACAAAGTTGGGCTTGAGCACCACGCGTTTGCCCGTCACCGGCAACCCGAACCAGGTGAGTGCACGATCGACTTCGACTTCCAGCGCCGCGATGTCGTACGTGGAGCGTCGCACGATGGCTACACGCGATTGACCAGGCTGTCGTACGGCCTCAGGCGTCCAGAACTGCGTGGGGTGCGTGTGCACCCAACGCTGACGCCACAGCGCACCACCGGCGGCAGCGACCGACGTGGCCGCTACCGCGCGCAAAATGAAGTCTCGTCGTTGCACCTTTTCGTCGGAAGTCATGTGGCGACCGCACCAACCAGGTCGATGTCGTGCAGCGCCAGCAGCGCGAGCACGGCGGTACGCGTGTCGAGCAGCGGATACCCGTCGCGGACGCCGTCAAGCGCGGCAACGATAGCTGTTTGCAACTGAGCAACTGCGCGTGTGCGTTGCCCCACGTCGCGTGGATGGTGCGCCGAACGCGCCAACAGCTCGAGCGCGAGCGGCAGCGGCGAAACATATGCCGATTCCGGCGTGCGCAACGACGCAAAACCGCGCGCAGCAGCCGCCGAGCTTTCCAATGGCGTGATGCTGCCGCTGCGCACGGCCGCCGCGAGCCCGAGCAGCGCCCATCCGGTGGTGTCGGGATACCCGGGCAGGTTTACACCGAGCACGCGCTTGTTGCCGTAGTTCCAGCCACCGTCGGCAGACTGTCGATCGATCAGCAACCTGGCGCCAATGGCTACACGCGTTCTGATGGCCGGTGTCGGAGACTGCGCGGCCAACGCAACCATGGCCATGGACGTCGGTTCCACCCAGGCAAACGTCTGATGCGCCCATCCATAGCCGTCGAGCGTGGCGTCAAGCACCACCGCAGGTTCGGCAACCTGTTGCGCGGGCGACGAGAATCGGCCGAGCACGCGCTGCCACCAACCGGGTGTCACCGAATGTTCGTGTGCGAGCCACGACGTTGCGCGCTGCTGTGCATCACTCGATCCGCCCGCAATGGTGAGGGCGAGCAGCGCGGGAAATGTTGGCCAGGTGGCGATGTCAAGATCGTGCCGAAACGTAAAGCTTCCGTTGGCCAGCTGCTGTTGTCGCAACCAGTCGCGTGCTGCACCGCGCAGGGGTGCGAGCAACGGCAGCAGCGACGCGCCGGTCAGTACCCACGACGTGCTCTCCACGTCGGATTCACGGCCAACCGACGTGGCCCACCCGTTGTCGGTCGTACGCATCGCGATCACATGGGCGCGCAGTCGATCTCGAACGTCGGGATCGAGACCCGTCAACGCGCGGTGAGTATCCGTGGACTGCATCAGACGAGTATGGTTTGAGTGTTCACGCTGCACAACCCGCTCGCCAGAGCCGATTCGCAGGCATATTCCACGAATGCCTGACGCTACGCATACGGAAATCACCGTGCCCCCCCTGCCAACGGTGGCCTCGCCGGCCACCGGCCCCTTGTCGGCAACGCTGTTGTTCAACCGCCGAGAATTTGCTGGCGCATTCGGCGATCTGGGCACCGACCTTCCACTGCTGGTGGGCGTGGTCGTGGCCACGGGAATGGATCCGACATCGGCGTTCGTGATCTTTGGCGTGCTGCAGGTGCTCTCAGGGTTCGCGTATCGACTGCCCATGCCGGTTCAGCCGCTCAAGGCGATGGCCGCGATTGCGATCAGTACAAAACTCGCCCCACCTCTGTTGGCGGCGGGCGGGTTGATTGTTGGCGTGGTGATGTTGGTGCTCGCGAACACCGGCGCACTGGAATGGATCGCGCGAACCGTGCCCAAGGCCGTGGTGCGTGGCATTCAAGTAGGGCTGGGACTACAACTGGGTACACTGGCGCTGACGCGGTTCATTCCGGGCGACGGCGCGCGCGGACTGGTAGTCGCCGCCGTGGCGCTGGCGATCGTGCTGTTGCTGCGTGAGAACCATAAGGTGCCGGCGGCGCTGGTGGTGATCGGATTGGGCTTCGTGTTTGCCGCATGGCAATGGCCGGCACACGTGGCGCAGCCGTTCGGATTCCGATTGCCGCAATTGCCATCGCGATGGCCCACCGGAAACGAGTTCGCGCGAGCCAGTCTGTTGCTGGCGCTCCCGCAGCTCGCGCTGTCGCTGGGAAACTCGGTACTGGCCACGCGGCAAGTGGTGAGCGATCTCTTTCCCGGTCGACCGCCACTCACCGTGCGACGCATTGGAACCACGTATGCGCTGATGAATCTCATCGCGGCCCCCATTGGCGGACTGCCGGTGTGTCACGGGTCGGGCGGTATGGTGGGGCACTATGCGTTTGGCGCACGCAGCGGCGGCAGTGTGATTCTCTACGGCGGATTCCTGCTGCTGGCGGGACTGTTTCTCGTGGGTAATCCGGCCGCGTTTCAGCGGTTGTTTCCAGGACCAATTTTGGGCGTGCTGCTGTTGGTCGAGGCGGCGTCGATTCTGCTGTTGGTGCGGGATATCATGCCACAGCGCCGGGCGTTCGCGCTGGCCATTGCCTGCGGCATCACGGCGGCATTCGTGCCGTACGGGTATGCGGTGGCGCTGGTCGCAGGAACGGTCGTGTGGCATTTCACTGCGCGCGGGGTTGGCCAAGACCAATGAACCGCGCGACGCGCTCAACGATCTGTGCTACCCACAGAAACCCCGCGATCAATGTCACGATGGCCACCGTCGATTTCGCCGCCGCACTTCATACACTGGAGCAGTTTTACGGACCGCTGCCGACGCTCTTGCCGAAGGCGATTCGTGGTGATCCGTTCGCGCTGGTCTTGTGGGAACAGGTGGCATACCTCGCAACTGACGCCACCCGTGCCGAAGCGTTTGCAGCCCTGACGAGGCGCGTGGGTCTGACACCGGATGCGATTCTCGATGCCCCCGTTGCGACCCTCGAAACCGTGTGCCGCATTGGTGGCCCGATCGCGTTTGGCGACCGCGCCGAGCGAATGCGGACCTCGGCACGGATGGTGATTGCGAAATGGAGTGGCGATGCCCGAACAATACTGGCGCTCCCGGAGGACCAGTCTCGCCGCGCGCTCGCGACGTTTCCGATGATCGGTCAACCAGGTGCCGACAAGATCCTCGCGCTGACCGGATTCGGAACGCAACTCCCATTGGACTCCAACGCGCTGCGCGTGGTGGAACGACTGGGATTTGTCGAGGCCGGTCGCGACTACCGCGCCACCTATCGAGCCGCTCAAACGGCACTGTCCGACATATCAACAAGCGACGGTGTTCGTCGCGTCGCGGTGTCGCAGCTCTTGCGTCATCACGGACGGGAATTGTGTCGGCGGTCGGCGCCACGCTGTGGCACGTGCCCACTCGCGAATCGGTGTCCGTCGCGACAGGGCGGGTAACCCTCGGGGAGGCGATGCGCGGCCAGGCCGAGTAGAATTCATGGGTGATCCCGCCGTCTTCCTGCTTGCGGAGCTCTGTCAGCATGCCTCGTCGTTTGCTCGCCCGTTTTGCAACGCGCGTTTTCGGCCTTGGAGGCGCGCTTGTTGGCGCCTTATGCGTCGCGACCGCCGTACCACTCGCCGCCCAAATCGGTTCGCGTT
>JANMRE010000378.1:0-2667 GCA_031370885.1 Gemmatimonadaceae bacterium | reverse complement strand
TCCGCGCCCGAAAGTCAAACGGATTTGTCGGCGAGCATGATCGGATCACGGGAACGCGCGTGCTGCGCAAGCGCGTGTCCACGGCGCGTCACCGGAGTGCGACAACGGTGGAGCACGCGTTGCCAGCCGCCACTGCGTCGGTCTTGAGGGTCGGTCCTTACGAGGTAAGCGGAACGTTGGCGTCCACCGCAGACGTCTTGCTGGGGAACGATGGCGCGCTGCGTCGCGCCGTGTGGATTGTACGCAAGCCCGCCGCTGCTCCGCCGCTGTCGGTTCACGAGCGACAGGCGGTTCGAGCCGGATGCGCCCGATGGATTGGGGGACGAAGAGCACCAGACGACGCGTGGGATGCCTACGCCGCGACATCGGGCGTGGCGCTCCGCACCAGGCTTTCGCAGCCGTACGAATGGCGCGAATTGCACGCGTGGCTGAGCGACTTGGTTGATGAGATGCTCGCCCGCGATGAGCGCGGAGACGCAGCGGCAGTCGCGTCGAGTACTCACGCTCTGGATGCCGTGCTGGATCACGTGCTCGTCACTGACGAGGGCCGCGCCATGATCCTGCCCTTCCCGCTTGACGCCGCGGGCGGAACAAACGCCAATGGCGGCCACGACTCGCCGTCGTTGCTGCGTGACATCGCGCGACTGGTTGCAGTAGCGGGCGCAAGTGGCTCGGCGGCCACCTGGCCGCTCAGAGCTCACGCGGTGCTCGCGCAGATGGCGTCGACCACGCCCGATCTTCGTGCGCTCAAGTCGTCGCTGGCCGACGCCTCTGAGCGAACTGAGGCCATGACGCCCCGACGACGCGCCACGCTGTGGGCGGCAACCGTTGCGCCGCTGCTGTTCGTCAGCGGGTTCATGTGGTTCATCTTCAACCTCGTGACCCCAACAGATGCTGACGCACGAAGAATTCAGCCACTCGTGAGTTACCTGAGTGACAAGAAAACCGCCGTCGATTCGTTGGCTCCGCAACGACGATTGGTCGCGGTGTATCTGGCGGGGCACCTCCGTGACCGCATTGTCCGCCAGCGGAGTATGACGGATACCGTCGCCAACACGACGACGTTCATTTCCAAACGCGAATGGAAGCTGGCCGATTCCATCGTGGTCAATCTCCCGCAGGTTGATCCTCAGGAACTGCAGCGGGCCGACCGCCTGGTGGAGACGACGTGGAACGGCATGCCACCCGGTGAGGTGCGCATGGGCGTGCTGCTTCCGTTGTTCAGCAGCCTCGGGATCGTCATGTTTGCTGCCCTCATGTCGATTGCCGCGGCACTCATCGCGCGTCGTGGCGTGTTGCTGCGCCTGTTGGGATTGGAACTCGTTCGTCGTCCAGGTGAACCGTCGGGTCGACTGCGCATGGCCTGGCGACAGATTTTGGTGTGGACTCCCATTCCGGTTGCCGCCGTGACGCTGTTGTTGATCCTGACCCACCGCGGCACTCCCCTGGTGATTGCACTCTGTGTCGTGTCGGTGGCGATGCTGGTGGTGGGCCTGATTTCGGCGTGGCGCAACCCGTCGCGCGGGCTGGTAGAGCGGTTGTCAGGGACCATCATGGTCCCGGAGTAGAAGACCTTTTCACGACGAGGGTAGAGGGTCACAGTAGCGTCTCTGCCCTCACCGCCTCTGCCCTCACCCCTTCCGTTGCTCATGCCTCCAGTCGGAGGGGTGAGCAGAAAAGGGTTGAGCGTTGGAGGGGTGAGCGGTGAGCGGTGAGGGTAGAGGGTAATAGCCGCGTCTCTGCCCTCACCGTCTCCGCCCTCAGCCCTTCCGTTGCTCACGCCTCAAGCCGGAGGGGTGAGGAGCAAAGGGGTGAGCGTTGGAGGGGTGAGGGTAGAGGTGGGGTAGAGGGTCACTCTCCCTTCTGTCCCCTGCGCAGCACCGACTTGCGCAGACCGATCGTCATCTGTCGAATTTCGACGATCTCGGTCAGATGCCAGTCGCCGTGGGCGCCGAGGAGTTTAAGCGCGTGGGCCAGCCTTAGCTGTTGTTCCGCCTCGTTTGCAGATGCGATCGCAATCGTCAGGTGTCGCACGAAGCCCGGATCATCGTGCGCGGCACCTTCGGCGATGTTCCAGGGAATCGAACCTACTGCACGCAAGAGCTGAGCGCTGAGTCCCGGCGCGCGTCGACCGCTTTTGCTGAGCGGTGATCGGTGGAGCGAGAGCACCAATGCATTGGCGCGCGCCAGCACGTGGAGATTCTGGGGATTTCGCATGCCGCAACGTGCATCGTGCGCGACGGTGATAGTCGAACCGAATTCGCGTAGTGGGGAGCGTGGTGTTGCAGGGGAACTGCCGGAGAGGTGAGGAAGTACAGGGTTGAGCGTTGGAGGGGTCAGGGGCATAAGCACTAACCTAAGCCTTGACGCGTCGCGGTCGTTGGGAGTAGGATTCGGGCGTGACGCTGACGCTCATGGACGAGGAGTGGGAGTTGCTGGCCGGCTTCCTGCCGGAGGGGTGGCGCGCGCTCGCGGCGGAAACCGGCGCGATGCAGCGGAATCGCGGGGCGATCCGGAGCCCGGACATCCTGCTGCAGGTCCTGTTGCTCCACGTGGCGACCGGACTGTCGCTCAAGCAGGCCGCCGCGCGCGCGCACGTGCAGGGGTTGGCCACGCTGTCCGACGTCGCGCTCCTCAAACGGCTCCGGCGGGCGGAAGGATGGCTCG
>JANMRE010000347.1:0-10913 GCA_031370885.1 Gemmatimonadaceae bacterium | reverse complement strand
GCGCATGTGAGCGCCACCTGTGAGTACCTGGCCGATCAGGCGATCATCGGCCGCGCATCGGTCACCACGCGGCTCACCCGCAAGAGCACCGTGGATGTGCAGGAGCTGGCCTTCTTCGCACTCACACCGCCACCAGCCAACTTCTGATGCCTGCCAAACGCAAGCCTCCCGCATCGGCGACTGGTGCACGCACGGTGCGCACGGTGCGCACCGCGCCCGACGCACCGCGCGTGACACCGCGCACCACCATCGCCGTACAGGGCGCACGCGTAAACAACCTGAAGAACATCTCGGTCGACCTTCCGCGAGACCAACTGGTGGTCATTACCGGGCTCTCCGGCTCGGGCAAGTCCTCACTCGCGTTCGACACCATCTACGCCGAAGGCCAGCGACGCTACATGGAATCGCTGTCGTCGTTTGCGAAACGGTTTGTGGCGCAAGTCACCAAGCCCGACGTCGATTTCATTTTCGGCCTGTCACCCGTCATCTCCATCGAACAGAAAACCATCGCCAGCAATCCGCGCTCGACGGTGGGTACCATGACCGATATCGCGAGCTACCTCAACCTGCTGTTCGCAACCATTGGCGAACCCCACTGCCCGCGCACCGGCGAGATCGTGCCGAGTCGTTCGGCATCGCAAGTGCTGGAGTCGCTGTTCTCTTTGCCGGCCGGCACCGAAGTGGAATTCCGTGCGCCGCTGTTCAAGGTCTACGGCGAAGAACTCGATGTGGTGTTTACTGAAGTGCGAAAGAAGGGATGTCGTCGCGTGATCGTCGACGGCACGTTGGTTGATCTCGCGGAGTCGCTGGAACTCGATGCCACCGCTGTACGGCACATGGACGCGGTGGTCGACCGTGTGGTCATCCAGCGGAAGAACGAAAAAGCCATCAAGGCCGCCATTGCCGCCACGTTGCTTGTTGGCGACGGGTTGCTGCAAATGCACGTTGTGAAAGGAGCCACCAAGGCGGAGCACGCACGTTTCTTTGCCTCCGCGTGGAGCACAACGCAGCACTTCGCGTATGTCGGCATTCTGCCCGAGTACTTCCAGTTCAACAATCCCGAATCGGCGTGTCGTACCTGTGGCGGACTTGGCGTGGACAAGCTTACGCATCCCGAGCTGCTGATTCCCGATCCGCAGCGCTCCATTCGGGCCGGCTGCTTCGTGCGCGAAGCGTATCGCTACAATCCAGACACGTGGGACGGGCGCATTATGTGGACGCTCGCGCAGCAGCTCGGGTTTTCCCTGGACACGCCGTGGCGAGAGCTCGACGAGTCGGCGCGGCAGGCCGTACTGTACGGTGTGGAGCGCCGGTTCCGCACCGTGGCGCCGCCGGAGAGCGCGGCGCAACGCGCCGACTGGGATCGACACGAAGTGGGGTTCGGTGGCATTGCCCGACGTATCGAACGACAGTATCGGCGCTATCGTCAGCGCGGCGAGGGTGATTCGCGCATGGAAGCCTGGCTCGACAAAGTGATGGTGGAGCACACCTGCCCGGATTGTCACGGGTCACGACTCAAAGCCACGCGGTTGCTGTTCACGGTGGGTGGCAAGTCGGTACACGACGTGGGCGGCCTCAACTTCGACGAACTGTACGCGTTTCTGGGCACCATTACCCCTGGTGGGCGCGGTGCGGGGGCCGGCAAGCAAATCCTCGATGAGATCCGCGGGCGACTGTCGTTGCTGCTGGGGATCGGGCTCGACTATCTCAACTTCAACCGGCGCTCGGGCACTCTGTCTGGCGGAGAATCACAGCGCATCCGTTTATCCACGCAAATCGGTTCGGGGCTGATGGGCATGCTGTATGTGCTCGACGAGCCCAGCATCGGTTTGCACCCCAAGGACAACGTGAAGATGATCGCCACGCTGCAGCGACTGCGCGACATCGGCAATACGGTGCTGGTCGTGGAGCACGACGAGGACACCATTCGCGCAGCCGATCATGTGGTGGAGATGGGACCGGGCCCGGGTGTGCACGGCGGCAACGTGGTCGCGCAAGGCACCGTGAACGACATACTGGCCTGCGCCGCGTCGCCCACGGGGCAGTTCCTGTCGGGGAAGCGAACCATCGCCATGCCCGCGAAACGACGGAAGGGGAACGGACACGCGCTGGTCATCCGCGGTGCACGCGAGAACAACCTGCGCAACCTGAACGTGACGATTCCCCTTGGCACACTGGTGGCGATCACCGGCGCGTCGGGGTCGGGCAAGAGCACGCTCGTGAACGACATCCTGTACAAGGCCCTGTGGAAGCGGCTCGAGGACACGCGCACGCTGCCCGGCGAACACGATGCGATCGACGGGATGGAGCATGTACACAAGGTGGTCAGCATCGATCAGTCGCCTATCGGTCGCAACTCACGTTCCAACCCGGCCACGTACGTGGGTTTTTACGACAACATACGCGACCTCTTCACGGCTGATCCCTTGTCGGTGGAACGCGAATACAAGGCCGGGAGATTTTCGTTCAATGTGAAGGGTGGCCGCTGCGAAGAGTGTCAGGGCGAGGGCGTGATCACGACACAGATGTACTTCATGCCCGACGTGGAAGTGCTGTGCGGTGCCTGCAAAGGCGCGCGTTTCAACGCCGACACGCTCGAAGTGACCGTCCGCGGCAAAACCATCGACGACATCCTCACGATGTCCGTCGAGGAGGCCGCAATGTTCTTCGCCGCCGAGCCGGTGATCGCCAGGCGCATCAGCGTGCTCAACGCGCTCGGCCTCGGCTACCTCACGCTGGGGCAGTCGGCCACCACACTGTCAGGTGGTGAGGCGCAGCGGGTGAAGATCTCCACGGAACTCAGCAAACTGCAGCGCACCAGGCACACGGTGTACATCCTGGATGAGCCCACGACGGGTTTGCATTTGGCCGATGTGGAGAAGCTGCTGGACGCACTCAATCGCCTGGTGGACGCCGGGCACACGGTCATTCTCATTGAGCATCATCTCGATGTGATCAAGACCGCGGACTACGTGATCGATTTGGGACCGGAAGGCGGGCACGCCGGCGGACGGGTGATCGCGAGCGGAACGCCCGAAGCGATTGCCGCGTGCCAGGCGTCGTACACGGGGCAATTTTTGAAGAGTAGGCAGTAGGAAGTCGGCAGTCGGAGGTACTGTTTACTGCAGTAGGGAGTACTTCCTACTGAGTAAGGAGTACTTCCTACTGCCGACTACCTACTTCCTACTTCTTCCCCACGCGCGGCGCCGATGCGGGCTTTGCGATTACGTGGGCGGGAAGAAGCAATTCGAAGGTGAAAACCCGGCGCGCGGAACAGCGATCCACTTCTCCCTGAAGAATGCCGGCGACGCGATAGGGGACATCAGGCAGTAGGACGTCGGCAATACTGCCTACTGCCTGCTGTGCGCCACGCCTACGACGTCAAATCCGAATCCCCGCACACGAAGCGCCTGCACAATCGGCACGATCGCGGCCGCGGTCTGCAAACGATCGCCCAGCGGATCATACCCGTCGCCGTCATGCAGCAACACGATGCTGCCCGGTCGCACGCCGTTCACCGTGCGCTGGACAATCACGTCAACACCCGGGACCGTCGAATCCCACACGCCCAGCGACCACCCCACCACGCGTTCGCCCAGCGAGTGCGCAATCGGCGACACCCACGGGTTGCGAAAACCGTGCGGCGCGCGGAACAGCTGCGGTTCAACACCCGTCGCCTGCAGGATTGACGTCGCACCGCGCGCGATATCGGCCCGCACATACGCCGGCGAGCGCCCGTGCAGCTTGCGGTGGTACCATCCGTGGTTGCCAACGCAATGCCCTTCCGTCGCAACGCGCGCGGCGATTTTTGGCCAGCGATCAACATGCTTGCCGAGCAGAAAGAACGTCGCCTGCACATTCAGCGACGACAGCGCGTCGAGGATGCGCGGCGTCGCCTCGGGATTCGGTCCGTCATCAAACGTGAGGGCAACCCGACGACCATGACCTGGCAGGCGTGAGATGACGCGACCAAAGATCGGGCTGTTGCGATACCAGGTGCCGTGCGCCAATCCACCGGCCACCACCAGCGCGGCACCGCACAAAGCAAGGGCACTCACGTGAGCGTGACCACCAGATCCGCTTTTACCCCGCCCAGCAGCGCGTCGTAGACCGCAACGATGGAATCGGTCACACGCGGCCAACTATACCGCTGCACCTCTGCCAACCCCGCCTCAGCCAGGCGCAGTCGCAGGGCACTGTCGCGCAGGAGCCGCAACAGACCCGCGGCCAGTGAGTGGGCGTCGCCGGCCTGTACCATCAGACAATCGCGCCCGTCACGCACGACGTCGCCAAAGCCCGGAATGTCGGAACAGACGATTGGCGCACCACAGGCCATTGCCTCCAGCAGCGTGATACCGAATGACGCTTTCGTGGTGGGGCACGCGTAGATCGTCGCGTTGGAGTAGAACGCCGGGCGCGCATCCCTCACGGCACCCTCGAAGTGGATGGCGGGGTTGCCCTCGGCGGCACGCTGGTAGTGCGCACGCAACGGACCGTCGCCCACGACAATGAGGCGCGCGTCGGGAATTTGCTCACTGAGCATGCTGAACGCGCGCATGAGCTCGGCCAACCCATTGCGCGGATCGAGACGACCCAGGAACAGGATGTACGGATTGACGTCGCGCATCGAAGAAGGCGCAGGTACGCCAGGATGGAAGCTGGCAAGATCGACACCGTTTGGTATGATGCGCCAATCGAGCGGGAAATAGCGATCCATTGCCGCCGCCGCGGTGGGTGACACGGCAATCGCTGCATCGAGACGTCGCGCGACGCGGCTCATGCGTCGGTGAAACAACGAATACAGGAATGATCGATCGAAGTTGGTGTGGAACGTGCCCACCACCGGCACCTCGGCCGCCTCCACAGAAAACATCGGCAACGCCGGCGTGAGCGGTGCGTGCACGTGAATCAGGTCGTACTCGCGTTCGCGGAACAGCCGCTGCAGTGTGGCCCGTCCAACGCCCAGGGTGACGCGCGCCTGCGATCCGTTGATGTACACCGGCACACTGCGCCCGAGCTTGATGACGCCAGGTTCGTCCGGTGCCTTTCCGATACGCGAGGTGACGATGTCCACTTCATATCCGCGGACGCGAAGCTCCCGCGCGAGGAAGTGGACGTGTTCACACACGCCGCCAAAGTGCGGATAGTAGTACTCGGAAACCAATGCAATGCGCGTCATGCGCGACGCTCGAACCAGAGGATGACCGGCAGTCCCGCCAACATCGGGAGCCAGAAGGCCAGCGCGCGATAACCAAGCACCACCGCGAGTGCGGGGGCTGCGCTCACGCCGAGTCGCGTCAAGAGGGGCGTCATGGTGAGTTCCACCACACCGGCGCCGCCGGGAAGCATACTGGCGTTGCCAAGTAGATGCGGAACACTCCAAGCGGCACCAGCGCCCGCGAATGACAGATGCACACCGGCAGCGGCCAGCAATGCCCACACCGACGCCGCATCACAACAGGCGCTCAAGAGCGCGGCAAACACCAACGGCCACCATCCTCGCATTTTCATCGAATACCAAGCCGCATAGACCCGCTGGGACAGCGAACGTGTTGCGGTATCGTCATACGTGCGACGCCGCAGGCGAGCCCACAGGCGCGCGCCGAACATCAGCCAGCGCTCGACGCGCTCGCGGTTGCGCACCGCCCACGCCACCGCCACGATCGGCACCGTGACCAGCAACAGCCCCACGACGACGCCCGCCGCCTCGGAGGTGCTCAGAAAGCCAGCGGACAGCACCGTCGCACTGCTCCCAATGGCGAGCAACGCAACTGCGGCGCTGAACAGCAGCGACGGGACCCACCCGGCCATGGCTGCGGCGGAGATCGACAGCTGACTGGCTCGCGTCCATCGGTAAAGTGCTGCGGCGTAGCCCGGGAATCCGCCGCCCAGCAGCCCCACGCTGGACGCACCGAGCACGACCATGATCGCACGCGCATGACTCATTTGCGTTTTGGGTCCCGCGGTTACACCGCGTACCAGCAGGGCGCGCCCCCACTGCATGCCGACCTGCGCCATGGCAGCCACCAGCACCCAAGGCCATTGCAGGGTCAGCAGTGACGCGACTGGATTGACCTTGAACAGGCGTGGCAGTACGAACCAGGTGACCATCACCAGTACGCCAAGCACAAATGCCGGCGCTCGCCAGCGCACGAGTGCCCTGGTCGCTGCCTCGTCGGCTGAGATCCGTGTTCGGACGTCTGGTGTTGCCAATACCGCTCCGGAGCGGGTGAGGGCGTTCGCGTACGAAAATGCGATCCGTGTCTGTTGCCTGCGTGATCAGCAGCGCGGCGACGAGCGTGAGTATCAAGTCGTTGAGCGGTCAGAACGGAGAGAAACGGACAAACACGGAGCCTAGCGATTAAATTTACAGTTCAGTCTAAAACCGTAGGCATTGGCCATTCTCTCTGACCTTTCAGACTTGCACCGTACCAGAGAAACCGCCAATTCGTTCCCGCACCCTGTCATCGGAGTCACGATAATGCGCACATGGATTCGCCCGCTTGCTCTCGCTGCGTGTGTACTGATCGCCCCGTCGCTTGCCGCGCAGGCCAACGCCCAGAAGCCAGTGCCCGCCCCAACTGCCGCCACGAAGCCGGTCGTCAAGCCCGCTGCCGCGCCTGCCGCAGCTGCGGTTGCTCAGGTTGACATCAACAAGGCGACTGCGGCGGAGTTGGAGGCCTTCCCAGGCATCGGCAAGGCGTACGCCGCCAAGATCATCGCCGGCCGTCCTTACGCGAACAAGGCGCAGTTGGTGCAGAAGAAAATCCTTACCAAAGCGGTGTACGACAAGATCAAGGCGCAGCTGATCGCCAAGCAATAGGCGTGACGGTCGACGTAGCGGCCATCGTCAGAAACCGTTGGGGCGGATGCATCGAGCGCACTCCACGCGCGCGGCCCGAAGTGATCATCACGTCAAAGTAGCGACGGCCATTGGTGCGCGAGACCAGCAACGGCAGGTCCACCATGCCGACATACATGGGCACCGGCCGATCGTGTCGGCCTCGGCGTCGCGGCCGAGTGCAAGGATGTCGTCAAGATGCGGCATGGGTTGCTGCCGTTGTCCGGAACGTACCTTACCCCACCACACACGTCGGCCGAGCGATTCAAGCGGTTGCTGTTAGCCGTTACCGCGCGACGCCAACCGTTCGCAGCATGGCCTGATAACGCGGCGAAGATCCAAGGGCGCGCCGCACCGTCGGGAATTGCAAAGCCCCGCCTGCCCGAACGCTCACAGCGGCTTCAAACTCCGACAACGCGAGATCGACCTCGCCGATGGCCGCGAAGAGCCATCCCTTGCGCCCCGCATCGAGGCCTGGATTGGCCGAGTTGAGCGCACTGATGGCCTGTATCACGGCTCGTTTCGAGGCCGGTGACGCGTCCATGGCTACGAGCGCACGCCCGAGCTCGGTCAACGGCGGCACGTGCTGGAACTCGCGGCCCATGGTCGCGAAGTCACGGCGGATGGCAGCGATCTCGCCGAGCCAGATGTACGGAAAGACGAAGTTCGGACTGAGGGTGAGCGCGACACGCTCAGCGGCAACCGCGTCGTCGAGTCGACCGGACAGCGTGAGCGCATGGGCGTAAGTGTGTCGCATGCTCGCCGACGCGGGCTCGAGTTGCACGGCGCGTTCGGCTTCGGCCACGGCCTCGTCGTACCGCTGCAGCGTTGTCATCAGCTCGCTTCGCTCTGCGCGCGCAGAGCCGTTGTCCGGATCCAGTCGCAGCGCCGCATCGTACTCCCGCTCGGCGTCGGCCCATTGCCAGTTGCCAACAGCGAGCACACCGGCCAGTGAGACATGGGCTTCGCTGAGCGTGCTGTCGAGTGCGATGGCGCGATTGGCCGCTGAGGCGGCATTGGCGTACGCCACAGAGCTGGGGACTTTCGACTGCGGGTAGATCGGCATGGACCGGTAGGCGTCGGCAAGCCCGGCGTAGGCGCGCGCATACGCCGGATCCTTCGCTACCGCCTTCGTGAAGAACGCGACGGCCTCGGTCGTTCCCTGTTCAGTCGACTTGGCCAGGCTGAAGCGCCCCTGCAGGTACGCGTTGTGGGCATCAGGATCAACCGTTTCCACGCGCTGGATCGCCTTCCGTTCGCGAGCCAACAGCGTCAGGTTGAGCGCTGCAGCCACCCGCTCGGCGATCTGCGCCTGCACCGTGAAGAGCTCGCCCGGCGCCAAGCTTGCAGTCATGCGGTCGGTCCAGAGCGGCGTGTCGGACTCAGCGCGCACCAGCTCCGGCGTGACGCGCACTTGTCCCCTGCCATCGGACATTCGCTCGGTGCGCACAGTGCCCTCGAGCACGTACATCACACCCAGTTCCTTGGCGATCTGCCGCAGCGGCTTGGTGGAACCCTTGTAACTCAGCGCGGTGGTGCGCGAGATCGTGCCGATAGATGAAATCGTGGTGAGGCGCGACGTGATCTCCTCGGTGAGTCCGTCGGCGAAGTACTCGTCTTCGGGCGCGCCGATATTGCGAAAGGGCAACACCGCGATGAGCGGCCGCTCGCTCGCCGTGGCCGACTTCGACGATTTCTGGCTGAACCAGATGCCGACCGCGGCCCCGACGATGACCACGACGCCCGCAACCCAGGCGATGCGGCGCGTGCCCGGACCGGCCGTCGACGCCGTGCGTTCGGTCGACGACGCATCGCCGGTGATTACGATGCGGAGCGCGGCGATGAACTGCGCCGGCGTCTGGAAGCGATCCGCCGGCGCCTTGGCCATCGCGCGTGTCAGTGCGAGTACGACGTGCGGCGGCACGAGCGGGCGAAGTTGCGTCACATCCGGTGGCGGCGTGACGAGATGCTGCCGCATGAGGCTTTCCTGCGTCGGTCCCGAGAAGGGCGGTTGCCCGGCGAGCATCTCGTAGAGAACGCACCCGAGGGCATAGACATCGCTCCGTCCGTCGAGTTCGCGATCACCCGCGGCCTGCTCGGGGCTCATGTACGCCGGCGACCCGACGACGATGCCTGTGCCGGTGAGCGTATCGCCGCGCACCTCCGACAAGGCGCGCGCGATGCCGAAGTCGCTCACGCGGGCCTGGTTGCCCGAGAGCAGGACATTGTCGGGCTTGATGTCGCGATGCACGATCCCGTGATCATGCGCGTAGGCGAGTGCATCGCCCACGGCGCGCGTGATGTCGAGTGCGTCATCGACCGGCAGCTGCCGTTCGCGCGCCAGTCGGGCGCGCAGCGACTCGCCGCGCACAAACGGCATCACGTAGTAGAGCATGCCGTCCGCGTTTCCCGAATCGAGCAGCGGCAAAATGCCGGGATGGTCGAGGCGCGCTGTGACGGCGATTTCGCGCAGGAACCGATCGGCGCCGAGTGCGCCGGCGACCTCAGCACGGAGCACCTTGATGGCGACCTCGCGACCATGGCGAAGGTCTTCTGCCAGATACACGGTCGCCATACCGCCGGCCCCGATTTCGCGGATAACGCGGTAGCGGTCCGCGAGCACCGAGGTCAGCCGATCGAGCGTGTCACCCATGAAGGAAAGGTGGCGATCGGCCGGCCATTGGGCCATCAAAGGTTGTTCCGCTTCATCTCGGCCACCGCATGGTCGGCCGCGCGCGCGGTGAGCGCCATGTAAGTGAGCGACGGGTTCTGGCAGGCCGTGGACGCCATGCACGCACCATCGGTGACGAACACGTTGGGCGCGTCCCACACCTGGTTCCACTTGTTCAGCACCGACGTTTTCGGATCGCGTCCCATGCGCGCCGTGCCCATTTCGTGGATGCCCTGACCTGGGAAATACCCCTCGTCGAACGGCTTCACGTTGGTTACGCCGCACGCGGCCAGCATCTCCGCCATGTCGTCCATCATGTCCTTGCGCATGAGACGTTCGTTCTCGCCAATGGCACAGTCGATCTTGTGCACCGGCAGCCCCCACTTGTCCGTCCTCGTCTCGTCGAGCGTGACCCTGTTCGCGTGATTGGGCAGCATCTCACCGAACGCCGTGCCGCCGATGGTCCACTGGCCGGGTTGCGCGAGCTGGTCCTTCATGTCGCCCCCGATGCCCAGTTCGGCCACGGCCGCACGCCAACTCTTGCGACCCGCGCCACCTTCGTAGCCGAATCCGCGCAGGTAGGGCCGCTTGTCGCCGAACAGGTTGCGATAGCGCGGGATGTACGACGGGTTGGGTCGGGACCCGAACACGGTTTTGTCTTCGAGTCCGTCCAGCGTGCCTTCGGCGCCGAGTCGGAAATGGTGGTCCATGAGATTGTGTCCCAGCTCGCCCGAGCTGCTTCCCAATCCGCCAGGCCACACGTCGTGGGCTGAGTTAAGCAGCAGCCACGCGGAGTTGAGCGTGGACGCGCACAGAAACACGATCTTCGCGGAGTAGACCGTCGTCTCGCGGGTGTGCGCGTCGAGCACGCGCACACCCGTGGCGCGCTGGCGATCCTTGTCGTAGACCACGTCGGTCACGATCGCGTGAATCTTCAGAGTGAGCCGGCCGGTCGCCATCGCCGCGGGCAGCGTCGAGGACTGCGTGCTGAAGTAGCCGCCGTAGGGACAGCCAAAGCGGCAGGCGTTGCGGAATTGACACCGGCCCCGAGTGCCGAGTGGCTGCGTCAGGTTCGCTGCGCGGCCCGGGATGATCCGCCGCGTGCCCTCGAAGTGGCGCGACAGGCGGCCCGCTATTGCCGCTTCCGCCACGTTCAAGGGCATGGCCGGTTGGAACTGTCCATCGGGAAGCTGCGGCATGCCTTCGACTGAACCCGAGATGCCGGCGTGGCGTTCGGCGTGGTCGTACCACGGCGCGATGTCGGCATAGCGGATCGGCCAGTCCACGCCGATGCCGTCTTTCGCATTCGCCTCGAAGTCGAGATCGCTGTGCCGGTAGCTCTGGCGCCCCCACGTGAGCGACCGGCCGCCGACCTGATAGCCGCGATACCAGTCGAACCGC
>JANMRE010000344.1:0-1422 GCA_031370885.1 Gemmatimonadaceae bacterium | reverse complement strand
CGGCGTGGCCATGTCTCTCGAAGAAGGCCAGGAATCGGGTGCGAATTTCGGACGCGAGCATAGGCGGGAAATATAGACGGCCGAGGTTCGACGCGTCTCGATACGGCAGCGTCAGCCTCGTTCCATCTCTGTCAGCACGGTGCGAACGACATGTCCCGAAAAGCCACGGCGTTGAAGGAACCCTACCAATCGACGCCGGGCGACCACGCTCTCCAGCGATGCCAACGATCGCCAGCGCTTCGCAGCCTGTGTACGGCATACGGCCAGCTCATCGAATCCATCCAACTCAATGGCATCGGCAATGGCCAGGTCGGTTCCGCGAGCATCGACGCCTTTACGTCGCAGTGTCTGCCTGATGCGGGATGGTGCTTCACCGCGGCGCAGTCGAGTGGCGGCCTCCGCTCGCGCGACCTCCGCATCGGACAACACGCCGCTCGTTTCCAGGCGATCGAGGGCCTCGGCAATCAGTGTGGCATCAGGCTGAAATCGTCTGAGCCGGGTTTCGAGTTCGCGCCGGGTGCGGCGCGCGCGCGCCAAGGAATTGAGCGCCCGATCGATCAGAGCAACCACTGCGGCCGCGTGGAGGAATCGCTCCAGTGTTTCGGCGTTTAGCACCACGCCAACTCGCGTGGCACCCGATTCCGCCAGCGTATCGATGCCAACTACGCACTTCTGTCCGTTGGACAGCAGGACATGAACCCGACCGGGCGATCGGGGCGACTCGCGCAACTCGCGTACCGTGATCGGCCCGGCTGGCTGATCAGACGGAGAAAGCGCCGAGGGGCTACTCACAATGAGCCGTGGTGATCCGGGCACCACTTCCCACCGCGAGCGACCCCTCGGCCCTCACACGTGCACCAGCGGTGCAACGTGCTATTCCTCGGGCTCCTCAACCGGAGCCATGGTTTCGGCAGACTTGATACCCAAGACCACCTTCACCTTTTCCTCGATCTCTGCCATCAGTGCAGGATTGTCTTTCAGAAACATCTTTGCGTTCTCACGGCCCTGACCGATACGCTGCGTGCCGTAGCTGTACCACGCACCCGACTTCTCGATGATCCCGGATTCGGATCCAATATCCACCAGCAGCGACGCGTGACTGATACCCTCAGCGTACATGATGTCAAACTCGGCCTGCTTGAACGGCGGCGCGACTTTGTTCTTCACCACCTTCACCCGGACATGCGAGCCGATCACCTCTTCCTTGTCCTTTACCGGACCAATGCGACGAATGTCCAGACGTACCGACGCGTAGAACTTGAGCGCCTTGCCGCCAGTAGTGGTCTCGGGGTTGCCAAACATGACGCCGATTTTTTCGCGCAGCTGATTGATGAAGATCACGGAAACCTTCGAACGCGCGATGGCCCCGGTGAGCTTGCGCAGCGCCTGACTCATGAGGCGCGCCTGCAGGCCCACATGCGA
>JANMRE010000327.1:0-7682 GCA_031370885.1 Gemmatimonadaceae bacterium | reverse complement strand
CGCGGCTGGCGAAGCGCGGACTCAAGGCCCGGGTTGACGGTGATCGCAAACCTTTTCGCGTGCGCGTTGGACGCTATGACACGCGCGCCGATGCGACGGAGATGTTGGCGCGGCTCAAGAAGCAGGGGCAAGGCGGCTTCGTGACGGAGTTGGGCAAATGAGTGGAGCGGCCACGCCGCTCATGCAGCAGTATCGGGAGATCAAGGCGCGTCATCAGGATGCGATCCTGTTTTTCCGCATGGGCGATTTTTACGAGATGTTTTACGACGATGCCGAAACGGCGTCGCGCGTGTTGGGCCTGACGCTCACGGCGCGCAACAATGGCGGTGCGGCGGAAGTGCCGTTGGCCGGCATTCCGGTGAAGGCGGCGGCGGAATATCTGCGTCGGCTCGTGGGCCAGGGGCATCGCGTGGCGGTGTGCGAGCAAGTGGAAGATCCGAAGCTCGCGAAGGGGCTGGTGAAGCGCGAAGTTGTCGAGACCATTACGCCGGGCGCGGTGTTCGCCGACGATCTGCTGGATGGCGCGCGCGCGAACTACGTGTGTGCCATCGCGTCTGGGCGCGACACGGCGCGCGACGGCGACCGCGCACAGATCGGGATAGCCGCCGCCGATTTGTCCACGGGTGAACTGCGACTCGCGATCGTGTCCGTGTCCGATGCCCCAGCCGTGTTGGCGCGGCTTGCACCGCGTGAGCTTTTGGTGGTGCGTGGTGGTGCCGACGACGCGATGGCCCGTGCGCTGCTGGCGGCCGATCAGGCGCTGGTGACGGAGCGCGAGCCGTGGGAGTTTGACGCACAGATGGCAACCGATGAGCTCACGCGACAGTTCGATGTTCGCGGGCTTGATGGCTTTGGGCTGGGCTCTGGTGACGGTGCCGCTATTGGTGCGGCGGGCGCGCTGCTGCGCTATCTGCGCGAGTTGCAGCCGGGAGGCCTACCGCATTTGGCGCGGCCAATCGTTGAACGTCCGGGCACGGTGATGCCGCTCGATGAAATGACGCGCCGCAATCTGGAATTGGTGGAATCTTTGCGCGGAGGAGAGTTGGCAGGCACGCTGCTCTCCGTGCTCGATCGCACGACCACCCCGATGGGACAGCGACTCCTGCGTCAATGGCTGCTGGCACCGCTGATGGACCGCGCCGCCATCGAACAACGACTCGACGCGGTGACGGCGTTGGTGCGCGACGCGGTGGGGCGAGCGGCACTCCGCGAAGCGTTGGATGGGGTGCGTGATATCGATCGCCTGGCCAGCAAGGCGGCGGCCGGTCGCGCCACGCCACGCGAGCTGCGCGCGCTGGGTGATTCGTTGGCGCGTTTGCCACGCGTTGCTCAGGCAGCGAATGGGGTGCGCGAGCATGCATCGCGAGGATCGGTCCCGAGTGGCGTATTGGGGCTGATGTTGACCGAGTGGGACGACGGCGCGGACTGTGCGGCGCGACTCACCAGCATGCTGGTGGAGCGTCCGCCATTGGCCATCGGTGATGAAGATACGATTGCGCCCGGCATCGATACGGAACTCGATGAGTTGCGTGCGCTGCGCGATGGCGGAAAAGATGCGATCGGCGCGATCCAGTCAGACGAGCGTGCCCGCACCGGTATCTCGTCACTCAAGGTCGGATTCAACCGCGTGTTCGGATACTATCTGGAGATCTCGAACGCCAACAAGCATCTGGTGCCCGACGACTATCAACGTCGCCAGACGCTCACCGGCGCCGAGCGTTACGTCACGCCGGGGCTCAAGACGTATGAGGAAAAGGTGCTCACGGCCGCCGATCGCATTGAGACGCGGGAACGCGAACTGTTTGAAGCGCTGCGCAAGGAAGCCGGGCTGGCGATTGCGCGCTGGCAAGCGGTGGCGCGACGCGTGGCGACGATTGACGTGCTGGGTGCGTTTGCGGACGTGGCCGAACGCGAGCAGTATGCGCGCCCTGAATTGCACGACGGGTTCGACATGGAAATCACCGGGGGCCGGCATCCAGTGGTCGAGCGCATGATGGCGCGCGAAAAGTTCATCCCCAATGATCTCGTGTTGTCAGAGGATGCACGACTGATTGTGCTGACCGGACCCAACATGGCCGGCAAGAGCACGATCCTGCGGCAGATCGGACTGATTCAACTCTTGGCGCAGGTTGGTGCGTATGTCCCGGCACGCCGCGCGCGGTTGCCCGTTGTTGACCGACTGTTCACGCGTGTGGGCGCCAGCGACAATCTGGTGCGCGGACAGAGCACGTTCATGGTGGAGATGAGCGAAACGAGCGCCATTTTGCACACCGCGACGGCGCGATCGCTGGTGTTGCTGGACGAAATTGGCCGCGGCACGAGCACGTATGACGGGGTGTCGATTGCCTGGAGTGTGAGTGAACATCTGCACGACGTTATAGGCTGCAAGACCGTGTTCGCAACGCACTATCACGAGCTCACGCAACTGGCCAACGAGCTGCCAGCGGTGCGCAATTTTACCGTGGCGGTGCGGGAGGTTGGCGATCAGGTGCTGTTCCTGCACAAGCTGGTGCCCGGTGGAGCCGATCGCAGCTACGGGATCGAGGTGGGTCGACTGGCGGGGCTGCCGCCCGCGGTCATCACGCGAGCGAAGGAAGTGCTGGCGCTGCTGGAGGGTGAGGGAGAGCAGATGGCGGCGCGACTGACAACCGAAACGCATGCGGCGCCGCGGAGCGCCACGCGTCGCGGACCCCATATGGTGAGACCGGGCGTGCCGACGGCGCAGCTGGGCTTCTTTGGCGACGCAAGTCCGTTGCAAGCGCAGGATCCGGCGATGACCCGCCTGGCCGATGCGGTGACGGCGCTCGAGCCCGACAACATGACCCCGATGCAGGCGTTGACGGCGATTGCGGCGCTGAAAGGGGAATTGGCGGCGGGGAAGACGGCAAAGCCGTGAGTCCGTCGTCCGGGTTTTCGGCGGTGAATGTACCAAAGAAACCAACGAAAGCCGATCTGGCCGTCGCGATCGATCGAACTGTGCCCGACCTCGTTGCGCCGGGCTTGCGTGTACTGTTCTGCGGGATCAATCCCGGACTGTATACCGCCGCGCTCGGACATCATTTCGGTCGACCGGGCAATCGCTTCTGGCCGGCGCTGTTCGGCGCAGGCTTCACGCCCCGACTGTTCGCGCCGTGGGAAGAACGCGAGCTCCTGTCGCTTGGTATCGGCATTACGAACATGGTGGTGCGCACGACAGCGACTGCGGCCGAGCTTTCACCCGAGGAGTATGTGTCGGGTGGTGAACGGCTGCGGGAGCTCGTGACGCAATACCATCCGCGCGTGATCGCGTTTCTGGGGATCGGTGCCTATCGCTTGGCGTTCGCACGACCCAAGGCCACGTTGGGCCTGCAGACAGAGCGCATTGGCGAGGCCGCGCTGTGGGTATTGCCCAGTCCAAGCGGTCTCAATGCCAATCATCAGTTGACCGATCTCGTGGCGCTGCTTCAGGAGTTTCGCGCATGGGTGGAAACGAATGCGCGACCGTTTCCATCGGTGACCTGATGGCAGTAGCTTTCAATCTCGTCGTTGCAATCCTGAGTTCACGCCCGAGCGTTTCATGGCCATTCTGACTGCACTGCGTCGTTCCCGTGCCGCCGCCGCGGCGGTGTTGCTGGCAACCATCGGGTTTTTCGCGACGGCCGGTGCTTTCGGTGCGTGTGGCAAGGAGGTGCCGGCCGCTGACCGCGCGTCACTGTCGGATTCCACCACTTCCGCCCGCACGCCGACATACGCCTTTGAGGTTGTCGCGACCTATCCGCACGATCCGTTGGCGTTCACGCAGGGGTTGCAGTGGCACGATAGCCGGTTGTTCGAAAGTACCGGTGAGGTGGGCACGTCAGGCATTCGCGAAGTGGAGCTGGCGACCGGTCGGGTGATTCGCAAGCGTGATCTTGCCGAGCCACATTTTGGTGAAGGGATTGTGATCCTTGGTTCAAAGCTGTACGAGATTACCTGGACCACCGGCAAGGCGTTTGTCTACGACTGGAAGACATTCACTCCATCGGGCGAGTTCACGTACGAGGGCGAAGGGTGGGGACTCACCACTGACGGCACGTCGCTGATCATGAGCGACGGCACACCAACCATTCGGTGGCGTGACCCCAATACGTTTGCCGAACAGAAGCGCATCACCGTCACCGATCATGGGACGGATGTAAAGGGGCTGAACGAACTGGAATGGATAAAGGGCGAGCTCTGGTCGAACGTATGGCAGAGTGATCGGGTGGCCCGCATCGATCCGAACACGGGCAACGTTGTGGGCTGGATCGATCTGTCCGGGATCCTGTCCGCCATGGATCGCTCGGGCAAGGAAGACGTGCTCAACGGCATTGCGTACGACGCCGGTAAAGATCGCTACTTTGTGACCGGCAAATTGTGGTCGAAGCTGTTCGAGATCAAACTGAAGCGAAGAAGCTGAACTGAGTAGGCAGTAGGTAGTCGGAAGTCGGGAGTACTCTTTACTGCAGTCGGGAGTACTCTTTACTGCAGCAAGGCTACTGCGTGTACGTAAGCGGTACTCCGACTCCGGACTTCCCACTTCATACTCAGTCAACGTAGCCGCACAATGGCGTAGCGCATCGTCGATGGGAGCGCTGCACCGTTGGACGCGAGACTGAGCAGCGCGCTGCGCCCGGATGGCACGCCAAAGCGGACGTAGCTGCTTGTGCCACCGGCCAGGGTGATGCGTTGTGGTGAACCGCTCTGCAGTGACCGCGCGTTGATGGGATACACTCCCAGCGCCGCGCCTCCGCCAAAGCGCAGTCCCGGGTAGATGCTGCGGAAGTTCCACGCCGGGAAAACGTAACGCACATCGAGTGCGGCCGTGGTTGCCGTATTGAAGTCATCGGCGATCAGCGATACGGTCCAGTCACGCAAGTAGTCGGCGAACTGCGTGGTGCCACCAAGGACGTTCGACAAGTTGGTGCGTCCTACCGTCGTTGAGTTCACGAGCGCGCGATAGAAGGCCGCTTCGCCCGACGCGCCCTGCCGTCCCGCGGCAAAGCGCAAGAAGTTCCATGTGGCACCCCGGGTGGCGAGGGAATCGTTGGGTGCGTATGGTGAGTTGAGTTCGGGATTGATGAGAAAGGTGTAGAACCGGGAGAAGTTCTGTGACGCGTAGTTGCTGAACAGCGTGGACTGCTGTGACACCAGCGCGAGCGTGAGATTCTGGCGCGACGTGAAACCCGAAATCCGGTAGTACAGCAACTCCTCGGCCGTGTGCGCGAGTCCTTCGTCCAGCCACGTCTCTTCGTTGGGGACGGCGGTGGTATTCACATACAGGCGCCGACCGGAATTGATGAGATGCTCGAATTCGTGGCTGATCGTGCCGAGGTTAAGCGTCGTGACTTCGGCTTTGGAACGCTTGTTGTTGTTGACCGTGCCATCGGGATCGGGCACGAGCAGATAGAACATCTCCGTTTCGTTGGACGACGCGCAGGCGGCGAGTCCGTTGCGCGCCGTTTTGGGATAGAGATCGCGGGCGAAGAAGAATCCGCCGATGGTGTAGCTGTTCGTTGACGGCGGTGTTAGCGAGTTGACGCTACGCGTGAAGAAGAGAATGATCTTGCCACGACCGCTCACATTGGTTGGCGCGCCGAAGGCGGTCGTATCCATCGGAAAGATCAACGTGTCGAAGGTGGCCGCAATCGAGACGTACTCGGGATCGGAATAGCCGCCGGTGGGGTTTTCGTTGTCGACGACAACGATGGACTTCTCACCGACGGCGGCGACGCGTGACACGCGATTGGTGGGATCGCTACAGGCCTTGTTGGCGTTGGCGTTGAGCGTAATCGCATCACCCACCTTGAGATCGGCGATGCTGGTGAATGCCGCCGCACTCTGGCGTTCGGAATGCCACTCACGCGCCGCTTGCACGAGGGGTGTGAGCTCGCGTCGCTCAACGGTGCGCCGCTCGAGTTCGGCCACGCGGGGTGCGTTGGTGGCCGCCTGTCGCGCCACGAGTACATCGACATCGAGCATCGGCGCGTTGAGAGCAACGCGCGCGTCACTCAGATTGGCCACAAGGGCGGCGGTAGTGGGGCCGCTGTTGCCGGTTGAGAATACGTCGAGTGAGGTGACTGAACTGAAGGACGTGGACGTCGAAATGAGGGTGAGGGCATACTCGGCGTTGATACCAACGGGTGCGGCGAGACAGGCGCGCGCGCCGGCGGAATCGCCCTCGGGCGAGAACACCTCGCCTACGACGAGCGTTCGGGCAACGACCGGCCCGCACGCCGACGTGCCGGGCGGTCCCACCGAAATGGCGACCGTGTCGGCCTTGCCTCCTGCATCGGCCACGATGCGCGCCGTTCCTTGACCAACGGCAGTCACCAATCCGGTGGACGCGACCGTTGCGACGGCCGCGTCGGGGGCCGAGAAGGTGATGGCCTGCGTGCTGACGTCGTTGCCAAATTGGTCGCGTGCCGTTGCCCGAATGCGAATGGTGTCGCCAACGCCGAGGTAGGCCCTGTCGGGGGTCGCAACAACAATGGCGGCCGCACCGGCCACGGCGGTGGCGGTAAACAGGACTGGCGTGAGGCCACCGACCTGAGCCGAGACGCGAAGGGTGCCGGCCACCGTTCCAAGTGTCCAGGTGGTCTGCGCGACGCCGTCACTGTTGGTAGTGGAGGAGGACGGCGAGGTGGTGCCAGCGCCCACGCCGACGTCCCAGTCAACCCGTGCACCGGAGACCGCCTTTCCGGAGGCCTCGGTAACGACGACGGTGAGTAGCGTGGCCAGCGCGGTGCCGACCGGGGCTGTTTGACCAGTACCGCCTTGAAGCCGGATTGCGGCCGGTGTTGCGCTGGGGCCAGTGGGTGAATCCTTTCGGCAGGCAGCGACGGCGACGGCGAAGAAGGCCAGTCGCAGAAGGTGCGAGGGTATCAGCGTTTTGTTTCGAAGTGCGCGAGGTGCTCGGGCCATGCAAAACCACCGGCGAACGGTATGAGGGACGTCACAAGGCTTCACGAATGATACCGTCGACGTCTCGATGAGGTGGTACATTCCACCCATGTACGATGAGGTGTCCCGACAGCCGGTCTCGTGGCGCGGAAGGCGCGTGAGGCGTCGTCGTTCTATCGGACTGCTGATGTTGACGCTTGTCACCACCCTTGTCACGCCAAGCTGTTCCGAACGCAACCGGACGGCTCGTTCCGCCACCGAATCGTGGTGGCAGAGTGGCCAGCCGGACGAGCCCCCGCGGATGCTCAACACGGTACTGCCGTTTCAGTATCCGGTCGCCCAGTACCTGCGTCGGATGCAGGGGAATGTGACCCTGCGTTTGTTTGTTGACGAGGACGGACGGCTGGTGACGGACAGTACGCGAATCGAACAGCCATCGGGCATTTCGGCCTTTGACTCGGCGGCACTGGCAGGAGCCCGCGAGTTGCGCTTCCGTCCCGCGCGGCGTCGTGGCACGGCGGTTCCCGTGGCCATGCTCTTTCCGGTGCACTTTCGGCACCCCGAAGGATCTCGCGTTCCCGGGGATACTTCGAAAGATCCAACTGTTTCCCAGTAGTACGAGTACCGCGCTGGCTTTCCCTCTCTCGTTCGAATTCTGATCATGGCCACGACACTGACTGCTGACACGACCGCACAGGAACAACACCTGCGCCACCGCCGCCCCTATGACTCCGTGCTGGAGACCATCGGCTGGACGCCGCTGATTCGCCTGTCACGCGTGT
>JANMRE010000318.1:0-13337 GCA_031370885.1 Gemmatimonadaceae bacterium | reverse complement strand
ACCACCGTGGTGTCCGCCGCGCGCGAAATATCAAGCTCGCTCTGGCCCACGCCAACGGTCTCCAGCAGAATCACGTCCATGCCAAAGCCATCCAACACATCGCACACTTCGCGGGTGGCTGTGGCCAGGCCGCCCAGCGAGCCGCGTGTTGCCATCGAGCGAATGAACACGCCGGGGTCGAGCGCCACCTCTTCCATGCGAATGCGATCACCGAGCAGCGCGCCGCCGGTAAATGGCGATGTGGGATCGACCGCCACAATGCCCACGCGCAGCCCCGACGACCGGTACGCGCGCGCCAATCGGGCGGTCACCGTGCTCTTCCCGGCGCCTGGTGGGCCGGTGATACCAACGCGTCGGGCGCGTCCCAGATCAGGGTGAATGGCCACCAACAGTCGATCGTAGCCGCTTCGATGGTTCTCCACGATGCTCACCGCGCGCGCCAGTGCCGCGCTGTTGCCGGAACGGAATCCCGCAAGGACACGCTCGATCGCGTGGCTCATCACGATGGTGATCCAGCGCTGTCCGGCGACGGTTCGTCGTGCTCGTCGCGGATCTCTCCCACCAACTCTTCCAATAAATCTTCCAGCGTCACCAGCCCCACCACGTGCGATTGCCCGTCAAAAACGATGGCCAACTGTCGGCGCGCCCGCAGCAGCTCAAACAGCAGCTCGTTGGCCGGCTTGGTGGGCTCGGCTCTGGTAATCGGTCGCAGCGCGGGCATGCGTTCTCCCGCCAACTTGAACACGTCGAAGACATGGATCATTCCCGCGATGTGGTCGAGCTGTTCGTGATACAGTGGGACGCGACTGTAGCCCGATTGCGCCATGCGCTCTGCCACCTCGCGTGCGGACAGCGACGCATCAAGAGCGAAGATGTCGGCACGCGGGGTCATGACGTCGGCCACCGTTTTCTCTCCGAACTGCATGACGCCGGAGATGATCGCCATCTCCTCTGTGGCGGCCATGCCGTCAAACGCGCCCTCCCGCAGCAGATCTTCCAGTCCTTCGCGCGCCTCGGAGTCGGGTCGTTGCCAACGCCGAACCAGAAGGCCGGTGGCCGCTTGTGCGACGCGCAGAAACGGTGTCACCAGGAGATCGACCACGAGGAGCACGGGGATCAGCACTGGCACCAATTGCGGCGCCCATTTTCGTCCAATGGCGCGCGGCAACAGTTGGCCCACCACCAGCAACAATACGAGACCCACCACCGCGTCGCGGGCAAACGCCCATGAGCGCAATCCCTCGCTGCCAGCGAGAATGGCACCCCAGACAAACACGGTAAGTGTGCTCGCCGTGCCGGCCGCATGGGCGAGGCGCGCGGGACGCTCGAGATACTGTCGCATCGCGGGCGTGGCGCGTTGACGGTGCTCAATCCAGTGGCGTAGCCAGAGGCGACTGACCGCGCGGACGGACGTGGCGGCCGCCGTGAGCACACCCACGATTGCCAACACAATCAGCAGACTGAATGTCGGCACGGCTACGCGTCCCCACTGAGATGCGAACCGGGTAGCCGTTCAAGGTAGATCCGTTCGATCTTGCGCCGCACCACGCGCTCCACAATGGCGCGAAACGGTCCGATCTGCAGCGACTCGCCCGCACGCGGAACGCGTCCGACCAGCTCGAGCACGAGTCCCCCTACAGTCGTCACATCATCACGACGGAAATCGTGATGCAGCGCATCCGACAGATCGTCGAGTGTCAGGCGACCCGAGACCCAGAAACGCAATTCCTCCTCGGACACGACCTGCCGTTCTTCCTCATCGTATTCATCGCCGATCTCGCCGACGAGTTCTTCCAGCACGTCTTCGATGGTGACCAGACCGGCGGTTCCGCCATATTCGTCGGCGACGACGACAATGTGTCGACCCGCGGCGCGGAACTCCCGCAGCAGATCGGCAATACGTTTGCTTGGCGGCACGAACGTTGGTGCCCGCACCAGCGCCTGCCATCCTTCGGTGGGTTCTTTATCGGCAATGGCGGCGGCCAGGAGATCCTTGGCGTACAGAATCCCGATGATCTCGTCGATGGTCTCGTCAAAGACGGGCACGCGGGAGTGTTGTTCACTGCGAAAATGGTCCAACACTTCCGACCACGGTGTTTCCTTCTCGATCCCGACGATATCGACGCGCGGAACCATGACTTCTTCGGCTGTGGTTTCACCGAAATCGAAAACGCCCAACAGGAGTTCCCGTTCGTCTCCCGAGACATCGGCGTCGGTATTGATCACGTCGCGGAATTGTGCGGCCGCTTCTTCACGCCGTTCAACCGAGCCGTCCGCTTCCGACACCACTTCGACAAACAGTCGATCTACCCATTCGCCCAGTCGAACGACAGGGCTGAAACAGATTTCCAGGAACTTCGTGAATCGCCGCAGTCGTTCGCCCGCCTGGTCGCCGAGCGCATCACCGAGCGCACGTGCTGTGCTTTCTGCCACGAGCACGGTAAGCATACCGGCTGTGGCCAACAGCGCGATGGCCTGCATCTCCGTGCGCTCCGCCAGGCCCAGCGCGAGCGCCAACGCACCGCCGGCAACACCGTGTCCCAGCAGACGCGCAAAAGCCAGTGCGCGATGCGCGCGCTCGCGCGGCGCGACGGGTCGTGTGACTGTTGGCAACGGCACCAGTCCGTTGCGCTCACCGGCCGCCAACGCGCCATGCTCGGCGAGCAACGCGCCATCGGCTACGGCGGCCACGGCTGCCAGGGTCGCGCCGCCACCGGCGACCATCCATGCCGCGAGACTCATGCGAACTCCCGTCGACTTCGATCGGTCATGCGCGAGGTGTCGGGGAAATCCAGAAGCGTTTCAACAGCTGCTCCTGGCGTCGCCACATCGGCGAGGTCACGCGACCCGCGTCCTCCGGATGCTCCCATCCACACGCATGCAAGGTGCCGTGGATGACCAACCGTGCCAACTCTTCGCGTACGCCGATGCCGTATTCCCGAGCCTGCTGGCGCGCCACGTCGGGGCAAATGTAGATGTCGGCGATCACCACATCGCCGGGATCGGCCTGCAGCGTAAAAGTGATGACATCGGTGGCGCCGCGATGGCCGAGGTGCTGACGGTTGAGTCGCGCCATGGAACGGGCACCGAGCAGGGTTACCGACACGAGCGCGCGGGGCACGTGCAGCGCGGCCAGCGCGCGACGGGAGAGTTCCGCAAGCCGCGGGAGCGCCACGGGACAACGCACGCCATCGGCCTGCACGGCGACGACGCGCTCCGCGCCGCGTGTCATACGCCGGCGGCGTCGCTGTTGTACGCGCGGATGATGTCGCGCACGAGGCGGTGACGCACGACATCGGCGTCGGTGAAGTAATGGAACTTGATCCCTTCGATCCCATGCAGTATGCGCTCGATCTGCATCAGCCCGGAGTCTTCGCGACTCGGCAAGTCTACCTGCGTTTTGTCGCCGGTAATGACAATCTTGGAATTGATGCCCAGGCGTGTGAGGAACATCTTCATCTGCAGGCCGGTGGCGTTCTGCGCTTCGTCGAGGATGACGAATGAATCACCCAGGGTGCGTCCGCGCATGAAGGCCAGCGGTGCCACCTCGATCGTGCGCGACTCGAGCGCTTTCTGGATGCGTTCTACCGGCATGAGGTCGTCGAGCGCGTCGTACAGCGGTCGCAGATATGGATCCACTTTGGCCTGCATGTCGCCAGGAAGGAATCCGAGACTTTCGCCTGCCTCAACGGCAGGGCGTGCCAGGATGATCCGACGAACACGCTTGCGCATGAGCGCATCGACCGCTGCCGCCACGGCGAGATAGGTTTTGCCCGTTCCGGCAGGTCCGATGCCCACCACGATATCGTGTTCGCTGATCTGCTTGAGATACTCGGCCTGGCCAGGCGTTTTCGCCTGCACGGTGCGGCGCGCGCCCGGCACGACAAGTGTGCCGGCTGTCGCGCCTGGTGCGTCAGCCGGTCGCTCGGTCAGCGTGAGACGCAAGACGTCATCGGGCAGGACCGTGCGTCCATCACGGGCCAGGGCTACCATGGCCACCGCCACACCTTCCGCGCGCGCCACTGCGTCGGCATCTCCACTGAGGGCCAGCGAGTCGCCGCGCAACGCGACGCGCGCTCCAGTGGCCTTCGCCAGTTCCACCAGATTGGCGTCGTGGACACCGGCCAGCAGCAGGAGATCGGCTCCCTCAACCGACACGCGCGCGGTGACCGGCGTGATCAAGGCATCTGTCATGCGTGCTCGCGTTTTGCGCGCACGGTGAGGCCGAGTTCCTCAAGGTCGGCCGTGCTCACCGACACTGGCGCGCCTTCAAACAGCGAACGAGCGGCGGTGGTTTTCGGAAACGCAATCACATCACGCAACGATGGTGCTCCGGACAACAGCATCGCAATGCGATCAAAGCCGAAGGCGATGCCTCCATGTGGCGGCGCGCCGGCGCGCAGACCTTCAAGGAGAAATCCGAATCGCCGTTCCTGTTCCGCTGTGTCAGCGATTCCGAGCAGCGCGAACATGCGCGATTGCACCGCCGGATCGCTGGTGCGAATGCTGCCACCACCCAGTTCGGTACCATTCAGCACAACGTCGTACGCCAGCGCGCGCCAGCGCGCCGGCTCGTCTGGATACGCCTGCATGTCATCCGGATGCGATGCCGTAAACGGATGATGCACTGCCGACAGCGCGCCAGTGTCCGGGTGTTGTTCGAACATAGGAAAGTCCAGCACCCACAGAAAGCGCTGCGCCTGCTCGTTAACCAGCGAAAGCCGTCGCGCGCACTCCTGTCGCACGCGGTCGAGCGCCGGATTCGCGATCCGATCGGGGGCCGCCACAAACAGCGCCAGATCGCCGTCGTGCAGCGCGATGTCGGCACGGGCGTTGTCGGTGAGAAACTTGGCGAGCGGTCCGTCATAGACACCATCCGCGCGACGCAGGCGCAACAAGCCACCGGCTCCCGCGCTTTTGGCAAGCGCCTCGAGCTCATCAACCTGTTTACGGCTCCAGATGGCCCCGCCGGGCACTACGAGTCCGCGAACACGCGCGCCCGCGCCAAGCGCCGAGGTGGTGACAGCAAAATCGAGTGAACCAAACGTGGCACTGTAGTCGCGCAGCCGCAGGTCGTACCGGAGATCGGGTCGGTCGCAGCCGTACGACTCCATCGTCTCGGCATACGTCATGCGCTCGAAGTGCGCCGGGATGATATGCCCGGCTTCCCGCCAGATCGCGCCGATCAGTCCTTCGGCCAGCGAAAAAATATCTTCTTGCTGGATGAACGAGGCTTCGATGTCGATCTGCGTGAATTCCGGCTGGCGATCGGCACGAAGATCTTCATCGCGGAAGCATCGGGCGATCTGAAAGTAACGGTCGAAACCGCAGCACATGAACAGTTGTTTGTAGATCTGCGGCGACTGAGGCAGCGCATAAAACTCTCCCGGATGCACGCGACTCGGGACCAGATAGTCGCGGGCACCTTCGGGAGTGGGTTTCGTGAGTATCGGAGTCTCCAGCTCCAAATATCCGCGATCGCTGAGATAGCGACGCGTTGTCTGCAGGAGGCGGTGACGGAGCACCAGATTCTCCTGCATCTCCGGTCGACGCAAATCGAGGTAGCGGTGGCGCAGGCGAAGCTCCTCAGCGGGCGCTTTTTCACCGCGACCGCGAGCCACGGGCAATGCGGGTGTGACTGCCGGTCCGACGACCGTGAGCGTGCGAATGCGCACCTCGATGGTGCCGGTCACCATCTCCGGATTGATCCGGTCATCGTCGCGCGCCACGACTTCACCTTCACATAACACGACGGACTCCACGCCGACGGCGGCGGCCGTGGTCGCGACTTCGGCACTGGACCACGCTGGCCCGAACGCCAGCTGAACCAATCCCGTGCGATCGCGGAGGTCGATGAAGATCAACCCGCCCAGATCGCGACTTCGGTGCACCCAGCCGCCCAGACAAACCGTTCGTCCGACATCTTCGCGGCTGAGTTGGCCGCACATGTTTGTTCGCATCGATGTGGACAGTGCCGCCCTGTTGGCGGTACGTCCGTTCACTTCCATGGTCACGTACAGAGCTCCTGGCGGTTGCGCGCCGGGGTGAAGAACGCTCGCGGCCAAGCGCCCAACAAACACGAATCGGCACCAATGGGGATAACCATTGAAAATTACACGACTTAGCGAACGCGTGGAAGCGAACCCGATGGCGAATTGACCGGTTGCATTGCTTGTTCAGTTTGTGCCATACGACTAGACTCAACCGCATGTGCCGCAAGATCTTGTGCGGGCTTGTCGCGTTGTTGTGGGCCCCCGGGCTCTCGGCGCAGTCAGTGCCCGCTCGTGACCTCTGGGAGTTTCCGCTGGGAGCGCTCCTTGAACCAGCCGCCCTCGCCAGCGAGCCGGGGGGTGGTCTCTGGAACCCTGCGTCCATCCGACTCTCCAGCAAAGAACGATGGCGCGTCGGTGTGGCGGCGCTGCCATCGGCCTCCGATCAGAATGTCGATGGCCAACTGCTCTCCCTGAATTTGCGTCGCACGGACGGGATTACGCTGGGGTTTTCGATGGCCCGTACGTCCGTCGCGAACCTTGTGCGCACGGAGACCGACCCGCTGTCGGTTGGTGAAATCCCGTACTCGAGTCTTTTGCTATCCCTTTCCGCCGCGCGCGATCTGCTGCCGCACGTGACCGTTGGTGCCGCGGTGCGCTACCGCGAAGGCCGTGCGGATCAACTGATTGATCATGCACTCGCTGCAGACCTCGGACTGATTGTGCACTCGCTGCCGATGGGCGACGCGCGGATTGCGCTATCAAGTTTTCTCTGGCGACCAGGTCGTGAGATTCAGGATCGCCCTGCCGTGTTGGCGGCTGCGGACGCGCGACTGATGGGTGAAGCGGGTCGCGAGACGCGCTTTGGATACAGTTATAACGCGGTGAATCGTGGTGCCAGGGAACACGGACCGTTCGTGGCGTGGCGGTACGATCGTGTGGACCTGCGAGGCGCCTTCCTGCGAACCAATGCGTCGGGCCTTACTGTCTCGCGCATTCGGTCGGGCATCGCGTTGCACTATGCCAGCTATGTGGTTGGCGTGGCACGTGAAGAAGGCACGACCGGACTCGGCCCGCTGTATCAATTCACCTTGAGTTCGTTGCTCCGGTGACTTCCATTTCCCCGCTCCCAATGGACCGCGTACCGCGCGAAAATCTGCTGGATCTCGAACCCGATGCGGCGCTGATTCGCCTGCGGGAGTGGTTCGCGGCCCGCGCCGAACCCGCGTATCGCGCTGCGCAGGTGTTCGCGCGCCTCTGGCAGCGACCGGTCGCGTCGTTCGCGGAAATAACGGAACTGCCCAAGCCGCTTCGGGAATTGCTTGATGCGTCGTTCTGCGTGCCGAGTCTGGTGCTCGAAGCACGTCAGCGTTCGACCGACGGCACGGAGAAATTCTTGTTCCGGTTGGACGATGGGCAACTGATCGAAACGGTGGCAATACCCGACGACAACCGCATGACGCTGTGTATCTCATCGCAGGCCGGCTGTGCGTTGCAGTGTGCCTTCTGCGCAACCGGGGCCATGGGATTTCAGCGCAATCTCCGACCTTCGGAAATCGCCGGTCAGGTACGCGCGCTCCGTCTGCTGGCGCCGCCAATTCTCGCTACAAACGTCGTATTCATGGGCATGGGTGAGCCACTCATGAACTGGCCGTCAGTCAGTACGACGCTGTCTCTGCTCAACGACCCGCGGGCGCTCGGAATAGGCGCGCGGCACATCACGATTTCCACCGTGGGCGTGCTGCCAGGCATTGTCGCCCTTGGCGAACGACGGGAGCAGTTCCGGCTTGCCCTGTCGATTCACGCGCCTACGGACGCTCTGCGTCGCTCGCTGATGCCGATCAACATCAAGTATCCGCTCAGCGACGTGATTGCTGCGGCCGCGATGTTCGATCGACGCGTCACGTTTGAGTACGTGATGCTGGGCGGCGTGAACGATCAACCGGAGCACGCGACGCAGCTTGCCGCCCTGGCGCGGGAATGCCGAGCCTTCGTGAATCTGATTCCACTGCACCCTGGCGGAACGATGGGCTTTTCCCCGAGCCCCGGTCCGGTGATGTCGTCGTTCGTGCGCGCCCTGCGTGCCCGTGGAATCGAGACGGCTGTTCGGAAAAGCCGCGGCCTCGACATCTCGGCGGCGTGCGGACAGCTACGGACGGAACGGCTGGGGCGTCGGCTTCCAATCGCGACCGATCAACACGGTGAAGTCCACGTAGCGTAACGAATCGGATCGCGTTTCGACGGCGCCCATCCCTACGGCGCGACGGAGTCGCTGCGCCCATTCGGCATGTGCAGTGTGCGACAGAATCAGCGTGCTCGTACGCGTCGAGCGCCGGTCGCTGTCAAAGTCAACCACGTCATAGCCCAGATCGCGCAAGACAAATGTCATGCGCCTGGCGAGGCCTTTCGTGGACGTGGTGTTCAACACGCGCACGCGAATGCGTGACCCTTTCGGCGCGCGCGCCATGGAGTCCGGGCGTGCGGCTTGACGCACGGCAAGCGAATTTGCTGCGCTGGTCTCGCGCAGCCCGCTGCCCCATTCACCGGTGGTCACAAGCAGCGCGAGCACAAGAACCACACGCGCCGTCATCGCACGGCGTTCCAGAGTGTGACCGTTTCCGGTGCCAGCCCCTTTCCCTCCCGAATCGCCCATTCGAGTCGCAATCGCACCACCTGGCGAAACACCGCGTCGAAGGCCTGCGGCACGCGATCAGCCAGGAAGGCACGGTCGACTTGCATGAATGGTCGGCCGGGTTCGAGAAAGTCGGCCATGTACAACGCACGCCCGATGCGTTGCCAGTGCCGGTGACCCACGGTATGCCATCGGATCGCCTCGATCACATCAACGCGCGACTCGCCATCGGCGGACAGACGCGCGGCGGCGGCCGGGCCATGTAGCATACCTACCGGCCGCTCGTGGTCGTTCGTCAGCGTGCGCAGGGTCGACTCGTCGGCATCTCGAAATGCATCATGCCACAACCCGGCATCGCGCCAGCCACGGGATTCGTCGTGTGAGACGTCCATCACCTCGGCCCAGGTGCCCAGCAGCGCGACCACTCGCGCGATGTGCTCGCGTCGCGTCGCCGACACGATGGCCCACGACGGCACACCCGACGTCATGCGGCGTCGATGGCGGCGCGCAACGAGGCCGCGAGCGCAATGGCCTCGTCTATCGAACGCTCCGCGGCGCTCACGATGGCGCTGCCCACGATGACCCCGTCGCCGAGACGCGCGACGGCCGCCGCCTGCTGTGGCGTTGAGATGCCAAATCCGATGCAGAGTGGAAGTGTGGTGGCGGCGCGTAGCCGCGCCACGGTTGCCGGGAGATCGACCGACAGCGAGTCCTGCTCCCCAGTCACCCCCATGCGACTGATGAGATAGATGAACCCGCCGCCATGACGCGCGATTTCGGCCATGCGCGCGAACGGCGTTGTCGGCGCGACGAGGCGGATGAAGTCAAGGCCGCTCGCACCGAACCATGCCTCGCGCTCCGGATCGGCACCAACCGGCAGGTCGGTGACGAGAACGCCGTGCACTCCCGCGGCCTTCGCGCGCTGCAACACGGCCGGGCCACCGGCAATCAACGGATTGAGGTAGCTGAAGAGCACGATCGGCACCTGCACGGCCGCCTCGGCAATCAGTGACAAAGCGCGGTCGAGCGTCATGCCGTGCTCGAGGGCGATCTGCGAACTGCGTTGAATGGCCGGTCCGTCGGCCAGCGGGTCGGAAAACGGGACGCCAATCTCGATGATATCGGCGCCTGCGGCTTCGAGTCCTCGAATGAGAGCCACGCTGCGCGCCGGGTCGGGGTGTCCGGCGGTGACGTAACAGACGAGCGCCCGACGACCGGCGGCCGCTAGGTGGGTGAAGCGTTCGGCAATGACGGACATGCGGCGTGTTCAGGCAAAGAAATCGGCGATGCGGATGCCATGTCGATCAGGGTCCTCCGTGCGGATGATCGTACGGAGATACTGATCGTCGGCGTTTTTTTCAGTCAGGTCGCAGATTGGCGCGTCGACCTGACGATTCCCGTGTGCGTCGGACAGCAGCCGAATGATCGGCCGCGACAGCGCAGTGGAATCGGGACTGGCCGCCAGCACGATGGCCAGTTCAAAGGTATCGAGCGTGACCACCGTTCCTGTCGGATAGATGCCGGTGAGATTGATGAACGCTTTGACGACGACCTGGTCGAGACCCAGCCGCGGATTATCGCGCATGCCGCGCAGCACGTCAGCAGGGGTCCACGGCGCGTTCTGATACACGCGCGTGGTGGTGGCCGCATCGAAGCCATCGGACACCGCGATGATCTTGCTGAACAGCGACAAGTGTCGCGGCCGGATCGGCTTCGGATATCCCGAGAGGTCGATCCGCATGTGATGTTCGTAGGCGGCAGTGAGTGCTCTCCACGGCCGACCGGTGCCGGTCGGCAAGGCGCACAGGGTCAGCACGCCCTGCCACGGGTGCGTCTGCAACTGCGCCCGTTCCGGTTCGTCAAGTTGTCCGCGTTTGTTGAGCAGATCGAGGGGCAGTTTCGATTTGCCGATGTCGTGCAAGAGCGCCGCGAGGCCGAGATCGAGCAGCTGCAGCTTGGACAGCCCCAATCGCCGCCCAAGCGCGACCGACAGGATACACACATTGACGCTGTGCACAAACGTGTACTCGTCGAATTCGCGCAGCGTCGTCAAGCCGATCATGGATGCCGCGTCGGTGAGAATCGCATCCACGATCCCCTGCACCGCGCGCTTGACGCGCTTGAGCCCGGGACTGCGGCCGATTCGGGCCGAGGTCATGACGTCGCGCGTCACGTCCAGCGAACGGACGAATGTCTGTCGCGCGCGTTCCTTTTGATCGAGTTCGGCGTCGTGGTCTCCCTCGTCGTCTTCGGCCGGGGGCGACAACTCAAAATCCGTCACGGCCGACTGGGCCAACCGGTCGACCAATTGGGCGAGTCGTTCGTCTTCCGGATACTCCAACGGTGGCGACTGGAGAAACGCGATCAACACTACCCACGCCCGGGCGTCGGGACGTTGCGACACGCTAAACCCGCCAATGCCCGCCTCGCGAAACAGCCCCAGCATATACGCCACGGCAGCATAGTTGTCGAGCGTGAGCCGGAGTCGCGTCTCGTTGACGAACAGATAATCACCTCGGCGGCGCAACTCGCAGCAATCATCGGACAGGAGGAGCCGTTCGGCGGCGGCGGTGAGTTCCAACAAGGCCTTTTGCACGGCCGCGTTCTCGAGTGGATACAGCCGAATGGCGCGCACGGCCCCATGCATCGCGACCACGTAGGCGCGCGCGAGACGCTGGGTGGGCGCGTCGGGGCTGTGCTCATGGACCGGAGAGAGTCCCGACGTCATGTGGCGCCTCGCATCGCGCGGGCCACGGCACTGCGCACTACCACGTCTTTGGTGTCTGCGGCGCGCTGAAGGGCGGCCATCGCCACGGCGGTTCCGATCAGGCCGAGCGCACGCGCCGCGCACGCCCGCGACTCCGGTGGCTCTTTGGCACCCAGCAATCCACGCGCGTTCAGGAGTGCGTCCAGCTCGACCACGCCGACATCGCCGCACAATGTGCCGTACGCTTCGAAGACGGCCATTTTTTCGCCAAGGTCGGCCGCCCGCAATTCTTTGCGACGCAATGCCTGCGCGAGTCGGGGCAATGCGCTGGCGTGCTTGCGCGCGGCAATCGCCCGGTACGTCGCCACGCGCACGTCTCGATCGGCGTCGTCGACGCCACGCTCGAGCGCTTGCAGCGCGCTGGGAGACCCGATATCGGCGAGCGCCGCAACGGCCTCGGCGCGCAACTTGGCGTCGTCGCTTCTGAGGATACGCGCGAGTCCCGGTACCGCAGCGGGCGAGGCGAGTTTCGCCGCAACACGCAGCGCACCCCGCACCATGATCGGGTCGTCGTTCTCGAGCAACCGTGCCAATTCGCCGGTGTGCGCGCTGGCGAGACGCAATGAGGCCCGTTCGATCGCCGCGCGCGCGGGAGAGGCGGTCGCCATGCCGAGCCACGCAATCAACGGCGCCAGCGCGTCTGACCGCAACTCAACGAACAAACTCTCGAGGAGCGTGGCGACCGGCGCGCGCGAGCCCTCGTCCAGCGTTTGCAACAGTTGCCCCATGACGGCCGGTTCACTGAGGCGCGCTGGCAGCTCGCGCAGCGTTTCGACAACGGCCTCTGCATGACTGCCGCGTTGCAGCGTTGCCGCCGCTTCGCGCAGCACGTAGCCGACCTGCTCATAGTCGCCGGCCGACAGACTCTCCAGCAGGAGCTGGTCGATGAACTCCAGCGCCCGAAGCGGAGCGTCGCCGGCATCGGGCAGTTCGACGAGGTCGAACAAAATTGTCAAGGCGCTGCGCCGCTGGTCTTCGACGTACTCGCGTTTGAGCTCGTCCTGAAGATATGCCACTTCCCGCGGTTCCAGAAAATACAGCGTCGACTCGAAATCCTCGACGCGCACGAGACCAGGTGGTGGTCCATCACCGGGCGGTCCTGTCTCTGCGGATGGCACCGCCAGTGGTTGCTGCTCACGAGAGGCCACGCCGTCGCGACCAGGCTCTCCAGCGGCGAGCGCGAAGTCGACCACACCATCCAACTCGACATGTCGATACTCGATGCCGTTCAGATCCGCGACCCAGAGCAATGTCACCAAATCGTCTTCATCGGCCGCCGCCGTTCGCGCGCGCTGAAACACGAGCAACAGTGGCTCAAGCTCGGTGCTTTCAAACCCCTCATGCAGCGTCATTGCGCGAAGGCCATCACGATACAAGAGCCATGGCAGGGCTTCGGTCCCGCGCTCGAGATCCTGATAGACCACGTGCGAGTCCCATTCAAACGACGACTCGCGAATCGCCAGTTCCACGCGTGGCGTGAATCCCCAGAGTCGACCGAACGCGGCGCGCGCCTGTTCGATGGCTTGCGCGCGAGTGGGATTGTTCGGCAGATAGAGTTGCATCGCGCGCTGGGCCTTCGCAAGCGCGCGCAGCGCGTCCTCGACTGCCGAGACAGCCTGATCGGTGAGTTCGAGCGCCGGTGCGATCTCGCTCACAGCGCCGGAAGCTCGAACTGGCTGATTGTTGACACATCCTTATCCCCGCGACCACTCACACACAGCAGCACCGGTTCGTCGGACGTCCATCGTCCCGCTTGCTGTTCAATCCACGCGACCGCGTGCGCTGTTTCCAGCGCGGGGATGATCCCTTCCATGCGGCTCAGCAATGCCACGCCGCGCAACGCTTCGGTGTCGGTGATCGATACGTAGGTCGCTCGACCGCTGTCATGCATCCATGAGTGTTCCGGACCAACGCCCGGATAGTCGAGTCCTGCGGAAATGGAATGCGC
>JANMRE010000234.1:0-3038 GCA_031370885.1 Gemmatimonadaceae bacterium | reverse complement strand
AGTGGTCGTGGTGCTAACTACAATGACGTATTAAATGTTGCGTTTCGTTCCGTTTGGCATGATGGTTACGCTTCACCAAGGAGGCCCCATGCCGAGACGGAGTCCGTACACAATTCTGCTGTCGCACGCGGAGCGCGAGTCCCTCGAGACCGTGGTCGCCCAGTACACGTCACCGTATTTCGAGGTGATCCGCGCGAAGATCGTGCTCTACGCTGCGCAAGGGATGGAAAACCAGGAGATTGCCACGCGCGTCGATCTACCACGCCAGATCGTGAGCAAATGGCGCCAGCGCTTTCACAAATGTCGGCTTGCGGGCCTGCACGACCAACCGCGTTCCGGGCGTCCGCCCGGTTTTCCCCCCTCACGTCGTCGTGCAGGTAAGAGCCCTCGCGTGTGAGCTGCCCGCGCAGAGCGGTGTGCCGCTCTCGCGCTATAGCGGACGTGAACTCGCGCGCGAAGTGGTGCAGCGCGGGATTGTCGCGTCGATCAGCGGATCGACCATCTGGCGCTGGTTGGACCGTGACGCGATTCGCCCGTGGTACCATCAGAGCTGGATCTTCCCGCGCGATCCGAACTTCGCCGAGAAAGCGGGGCGCGTGTTGGATCTGTACCATGGCCTGTGGCAGGGAACACTGCTCGGCAAGCACGACTACGTGATCAGTGCGGATGAGAAGACCAGCATTCAGGCGCGGGCGCGCATCCACGCGAGCGAACCGGCGCGCGCGGGGCAGCCGATGCGCGTTGAGCATGAGTATGAGCGCGCGGGCGCGCTGGTCTACCTCGCCGCTTGGGATGTGCATGGGGCCAAGCTCTTCGGGCGGTGCGAGCCGAAGAGCGGCATCGTCCCGTTTGATGCGTTGGTGGCGGACGTCATGCGGCAGGAGCCCTATGCGTCCGCGCGGCGCGTCTTCTGGATCGTCGACAATGGTTCGTCGCACCGCGGCCAAGCCGCCATCGACCGGCTGGCGAAGACGTGGCGGAATCTCGTCCTCGTGCATCTGCCCATTCATGCGAGCTGGCTCAATCAAATCGAGATCTATTTTTCGATCTTGCAGCGCAAGGTGCTCACGCCGAACGACCATGCGTCGCTTTTCGACCTCGAGGATCGCATCCTGGCATTCGGCGACCGCTATCAGCAAAGCGCCAAGCGGTTCGACTGGAAATACACGCGACACGATCTGGCCAGGCTGCTCGCCACGCTGAATTCCGAACAACCGGCGCTCCCGCGCGTAGCGTGAAATACGTCATCGAACTTCCGAACACGACCACTTAGAGCTTATCCGTAAATAATGTTCACCTTCGCAGGAACGTTGCGGAAGGTGATGATGGCGGCGGCCAACATGTTGAGGGCGACGTAGGAGCGATGCAGCTTCTCGTAGCGCACCAGCAGTTTGCGAAACCGATTGAACCACGAGTGCGCCACTTCCACGACCCAGCGTCGCGCACGTGTGCCCTGTGCGCGCGCCGTGCGTTCCTCGCCGCGCGGTCGGACATGGGGCGTGTACTCCTGCATACACATCTCATGCAGGGCGGGGTCACCGACGAACCCGGCATCCGCGCATAAGTGCTGCGGCGCGCGCGGCGTCACGGGCGGTCGCGGGACCACGATCGCGTCGAGGGTCGCCGCCAATTGGCTCACATCATGCCGATTCGCTCCGGTCACGATGAGTGACAGCGGGATGCCACACCCGTCGACGAGCACCATGCGTTTGCTCCCATTTTTTTCCCCGGTCCGTCGGATTTGCTCCGACGGACTCTTGGGCGAGTGGCGCCTTCACCAATGCGCCGTCGATACTTTGCCAGCGCCAGGCAATGCCCTCCATATCGTCGTACTCGGCGAGTCCCGCCTGCCACAGCGCCCGGAACACGCCCGCCGTCTCCCACTCGAGAAACCGTTTGTGAATCGCGCTCGCGCTGCCAAACCGCTCGAAGGGCAGCGCCTTCCACTGGCAGCCGGTTCGCAACACGTACAGAATGCCCGCGAACACCAAGCGCGGATCTTTCGGTTTCCGGCCCCCGCCCGCTTTGCGCGCGAACTTTTGTCGCGCCGGTCGCGCCGGTCGCGGCGGAATCAACGGCGCAACCCGCTCCCAAAACGCCTCGGACAATTCCCATGACGCCAACCGTGTCTTCGCCATCGCGTTCCTCCTTCGATAGAACCATCCCAAACAATCCCAAACGAAGATTCAATGTAGTACATTAATTACGGATAAGCTCTTAGCTTGGCCATCGGCGGGTTTCATCGACGAACTCACACGCCGGCTTCGGTCTGGACGCCCACGTAGCGTTTCACCTTGATCTTCTTTTCGCGCTGACGCGTAAGCGCGATGTCGTAGGAAAGCTGCATGCGCAGCAACGTGTCCATGTTGACACCAAACGCCTTCTCGATACGCATGGCCATTTCGCCGGAGAGATCGGCATGGCCGTTCAGGAGATTGGAGATCGCCGGGCGCGACACACCAAGCACGCGCGCGGCCGCTGTCACCGTCAGGTTCAACGGGTCAATGATCTCATCTCGGATGAAATGTCCGGGGTGCGGTGGATTGAGCATACGCATAGTTGAGTCCCCCCTTTTCTTGCCTAGTGATAATCCTCAAAGTCGATATCGCACACAGTCGCGTCGTCGCCATTGATCCAGAACGTCAGCCGCCAGTTGCGTGTCACATGCAAGCTCCACGTTGCGGCGCGCGATCCGCTGAGCCGGTGAGCCTTCCACGTCGGCAGGCTCACGAGCTCTTCGGGATCGTGCATGTCCTGAAGAAACGCCAGCATGTTGCGCAGCTTCGGAACACAGACGGCAGGCAGTCCTCTCGCACTGTCATCTGAATGGAGCCGCCGCAGGCCCTTGTGTACGATATTCCTTATTTCCACAATGTAGTGTAGCCCGTAACGTTACAGGAGTCAACCGAACGAGGAGTGAAGTGGAGTTCGCTCGATTCTATCCACGACGACAGCCGGCGGTCGATCCGCTGATCCTCGCGGTGTCCACCGCCTGTTTGATGTGCAAGGCGAGGAACTCTCCGAGCGTCTCTATGGCA
>JANMRE010000204.1:0-13867 GCA_031370885.1 Gemmatimonadaceae bacterium | reverse complement strand
GCGGTGCGTCCGCTCCTCCCACCAATGCCACGGGCGCGTCTCGGGCGCCCGAACCCGTCCGATCGGTGCTCCGCGGCAGCGGGCGCCTGCGAGGTGTCGTGCGAACCGTGAACGGTCAACCACTGCTTGGCGCGCGACTGGCGATGTGGGGCAGCGATATCCAGGCCACGAGCAATGCCTTGGGACAATTCACGATGCACGAGCTTCCGTTGGGCAGTTATACGCTCGTATCGCGAGCGGTGGGCTATCAGCCAATGCGAGTGATCGTTGATGTGCGCGAGGGCGTGGAAGCAGTAGCCGAGGTGGCGATGGACGTTTCCGTTGTCACGGTGGACACCATGCGTGTGCGCGCGCGAGCCAACGGCGCGGCGGTTCCGCTCGAAGAGTTTGAACGTCGACGAAAGACCGGTTTTGGTCATTTCATTGACGAGACGCAGGTCGCGCAGCGCAACGCCATGAATATGGCCGACCTGTTTCGCAGCACACCGGGCATGACAATCATGCCGGGGCAGTCCAGCAACGATCGGGTGCTCATGCGCAGTTCCGGGGGAGGAGGGTCGTGCGTTCCCGCCGTGTTCATCAACGGATTAAACATCCCAACCAGTGACGGAGTTCTCGATAGCTTTGTGAATCCGCAGGATGTGCGCGCCATTGAGATTTATTCGCGCGTGGCCAGCGTGCCGTTGCAGTTTCAGTCCCGGAACGGCTGCGGGTCCATTGTGCTGTGGACGGGAGCGCGACGATCGCCGTCGCCCAGCCGGTAGTGCGTTGGAGCCTTCAGCCGTGAACAGGTGCCGTGCGGGTGGCTTCGTGGTGCGGGTGACAGGGTTCGCGCTGGTGATGGCAAGCACGGTGTCTGTGACCGCGATTGCGCAGGGCGCGCCGCTCACGCCATTTGCCCGGCAGAAGGCCGAGCGTATTCTGCGAGACCAGCTCGAATGCCTCGGCTGTCATCGTCTGGGCGAAGACGGCGGGATGATCGCGCCCAGCCTCGACAACGTGCGAATGCGTCGTGATCCGGCCTATATCGCGGCGATCATTACCGAGCCAATGCGCGTGAGGCCGGGAGCAGCCATGCCGAAGGCTCGGCTCGCTGAGCGCGAGCGAACGCTTATCATTCGTTACCTGGGTGGAGATCCAACGGCCGTGTATCGAGCGACAGCGGCACCCGTTGTTGCCACGGATACGACGGCCGCCGCGCTGTATCAGAAGTGGTGCGCCGGGTGTCACGGCGCGTCGGGAAAAGGCGACGGACCGAACGCGACGCACTTGCCGGTGGCCCCGTCGCGTCATGCCGATGCGACCGTAACTGCGCAACGAAGCGACGATGCGTTGTTCGATACCATCTATGGTGGTGGGGCGATCATGAACCGGAGTGCGCGCATGCCCGCGTTCGGCGCAACGCTGTCTGCAGGGGAGATTCGCGGACTGGTGCGACATATCCGTACACTGTGCCGCTGCAACGGGCCGGCGTGGTCTCGCGGAGCGATGCGGTGATGACGTTGGTTCGCGATTTGCGGTTGGCGCTGTTGCTGGCATGCGCTGTTGCATCGTGCACACGCGGCGATAGCGAGGGTGACAACACCACTTCGGGAGCTGAGATCACCGCAGCGTCACTCGGACCGCCACCGGTTGCCCCTGCGCCCGGGGAGTTTGCTGGCGCCGAGGCCTGTCAGTCTTGTCATGCAGAGCAGTTTTCCGCATGGCGGACATCTACGCATGGCACCGCTGGTGGCGCGCCGGGCACTGGCGCGAATGCCGGCGATTGCGTGCGCGTGATCGCGCCGTTCAATGGCACGCCCATCCGTTTTCGCGACGCGACCGTCATTCCCCGGCAGCAGGCGGGCGTGTTTGCGTTCGTGGTGCAACGTCCGGGCGAGCGCGATACAGCGCTTGTTGTGGACGCGGTGATCGGTGGCGGGCACATGGTGGGCGGCGGCACGCAGGGGTTCGTGACATCGACCGGCGATGGGACGCTGCGCTTTCTCCCGTTCGACTGGAGTCGACAGAACCACCGCTGGTTTTGCAACACGGGCACGCGGGCCAATACGGGATGGCTGCCGATTTCCCCAACGATGCGCCTTGCCGATTGCGGCGACTGGCCACCGACACGGGTGTTGGGTGACGAGCCACGTTTCAGTAACTGTCAGTCATGCCACGGCAGTCAGATCGATCTCGCTTTTGACAGCATCACGACGCGGTGGGCAACGCGCACGAACGGATTCTCGATCAACTGCGAATCGTGCCATGGGCCCGCCGCACGCCACGTGCGCCTGATGCGATCTGGTACGCCTCCGTCGGCTGACATCGGCGTGGTCGCGCTCGCGACACTGGACAAGAACCAGTCGGTGACGTTGTGCCTGTCGTGTCACGCATTGAAAACGCGCCTGGTGTCGCGCTGGCGTCCCGGCGCCGACCTCACGCAGTTCTACTCCATTCGCCTGTCGCAGTTGGGCGACCAGCCGCTCACCGCCGACGGGCGCACGCGCACGTTCGCCTATCAGGAAGGCCACCTGGCGAGCGACTGCTATCGAAACGGCGGTATGACCTGCACGTCGTGTCATGATCCGCATTCGCAGCACTATCGCACCGTAAACGGTGAACCGCTTCCCGGTCGCGTCGATGACCGACAGTGCACGAGCTGTCACGCGAGCAAGGCGGTGGATATTGTTGCCCATACGAAGCATCGCGCGGGTTCCCCAGGCAGCCGTTGTGTCGCCTGCCACATGGCGTACGAACAGCAGCACGAACTCGGCAACGCGATTCGTTACGCGCGCTCCGATCACTCGATTGCCATTCCGCGTCCCTCCCTTGATTCGGTGCTGGGAATCACCAGTGCCTGTCGCCATTGTCATGCCTCAACCAGCGAGGCGTTGCACGGCATTCAAGTGGCGCAGTGGTGGGGTGCGCTCAAGCCGCTCGAATCCGCAGTGGCCGGCGTGTTCGCCGCGAGAGTGGTCACCGATATCGAAACGGCCACGCCTTTGTTGCTCCAACCGGAGTCGCGAAACGCGACCGGTCAAGTGGCCGGGTTGGCGCAGTGGCTTGAGCGCTTTGCTCGCCCGAACATGGCCTCCGTTCCGTCTACGCTTGAGCCGCGATTGCGCGCGCTGTCGTTGAGTGCCGATCCGGACGTCCGCGCGCTGGCCCTGGCCACGCTGCACTACGTGCGCGGAACCGACGGCAGCACCCGGCGATTCCTTCAGCGGGAACTGGACGGCACGCGCGGCAGCAGTGATGCAGTGCGTCGGCGCTGGTCGATGGTGCTGGGAGGCGTTGGCGATGCCGCTCGCGAGGCGAACGACGCGCTGGCTGCGACCACAGCGTACCGCAAAGCGCTTGCCGTAACACCGGAGGATCCCGCGCTGCTGATTAACCTCGGCTTGGCACTGGCCGACGGCGGCGATTTGAGCGCGGCAGTGCCGGTATACCAGCAGTCGCTGCGTGCCGACCCGCGACAGCCCCTCGCGCAGCTGAATCTCGGGATCGCGCTTGAGCGATCGGGCAACAGTGCCGACGCCGTCGAGGCCTGGCGGCGGGCCATCGCCCTCGACCCCACGGCGCCGCTTGGCTACCTGAATGTGGGTACCAGCCTGTTGCGCGAGGGGAAGTCGGCCGCCGCGATTCCCTGGTTCGAGCAGGCTCTGGCGCGGGAACCGGGGCTTGCCGTGGGACACTTTCAACTGGCGCTGGCGCTGCTCAAGGAGGGGCACCTGGTGCGGTCGGCCGCCGCGGTCCGACGTTCATTGGCTCTCGATACCGGGAATGTGGAAGCCGCCAAGCTCGCAGCAGCGCTTCGCGAGGCACGACCTGACCGATAGCGCGAGCGTGTGGACCAGCATGGCCAGCGCAGGCCTTGGGTAAATGGATAATGTGACGGCGAGCGGGCCAAAGCGGTTGCCAATTCACTGACGGGGCCACATTCTTGGCGCCGAAGTCTGTCACCGTACCCGGCACCTTCGCCGGACAAACGCTCGACGCGAGGTATGCCAAGGATGCCCACACCAGTGCACACACGTTGGTCGCGATTTATCACAGCGACGTTGCTGGCGCTGTCACTGCCGTTGTCCACCGCGACTGCGCAGGGGACCACCGCGATTATTGAAGGGCGGGTTACCGACGCGACATCAACGCGACCGCTCGAAAACGTCCAGGTAACGATCGATGGTACTCAGCTGGGTGCCATGACCAATGCCCAAGGTGGATACCGCATTACCGGTATCCCGGTTCCGGCCGGGACGGCTACGGTTCTGGTGCGCGTTCGCGCCATCGGTTACTCGCGTGAGACCCGATCGGTCACAGTAAGCGCGGGCGAAACTGCCAAGCGCGACTTCGCGGTAACCGTGTCGGCCGTCCAACTGAATCAGGTTGTTGTGACTGGCAGCGGACAGAAAACCGAAGTGAAGCGACTCGGGAACACGGTCGCGCTGATCATTCCGCCGGCGAATGCGCCCATCAACGACATGTCCAACCTGCTCACAGCGCGTGAGCCGGGCGTGTCGGGACTGGTATCGGGTGGCCTGGCGGGCGAAGGTGCGAAGATCCGCATTCGCGGCAACGCGTCGCTGTCGCAGTCGAACGAACCCATTGTTTTCGTGGATGGTGTTCGTATGAATTCCGGCGGTGGCTATGGAATCGGAAACGGCGGCGGCGGGTCGCCGTCGCGTATCGACGATATCGATCCGAGCACCATCGAACGCGTGGAGATCCTGAAAGGTGCGGCGGCCGCCACGCTGTACGGCACCGAAGCCTCAAATGGCGTGATCCAGTTCTTCACGAAAACCGGGTCGTCGGGCACGCCGCGCTGGACGATGAATTTGCAGCAGGACGCGGTGAGTTTTGGCGATCGCGTGGCGCCGAACTCGGGTTATGCACGCACGCAGGCGCGGGCCGACTCACTGGCCACCTACTGGAACAAGCCGGGATTGCAAGCCTTCCAGGTGTTCGAAGTGCCGGTGTTCAAGGACTTCTTCACCGAAACGGGCACCGGGAACACCCTGTCCACGTCGGTGCAGGGTGGTGGCTCGGCGCTCACCTACTTTAGCAGTGGTCGATACTACTTTGAAGATGGGCCGTTTGGTGGCGCCGATCTGGGGCCTGCGCGCGACCAGGTGCGACGCATTCAGACGTCGGCCAATCTGTCGTTGGTGCCCACCTCAAAGCTGCGCCTTCGCTTCAACAACAACTACTACAACACGCTGAATAAGTCTCCGGAAAACAACAACAACATCTACGGGGTGAACTCGCTCAGCTACATGGCGCGGCCGGAATTGGCCAACTGCAATGCGTCCACGTATCTGTCGCCAGGACGCTGCTCAGGCGCTGGGAATCCGTTCGGGAATCAGGCGTTCGCCACGGCCCGTGAGGCCATGCAAGTGACCAACGAAACCGGCTCGCAGCGGTACGTCGGTATCCTCGATGGGTCGTATGCGCAAACATCAAACCTGACGTACAGCAGCACCGTCGGCTTCGACTATACCGCGCAGCGCGACTTCGGATTGTCGCCCTTTGGTTACAATGTGGATCTGTTCACGTCGAACAATCCGGATGGCTCCCGACAGACGTTTTCCAGTGGCACGCGGGTACTCACGCTGGACGGCAAGATCGCCTACAACCGGGCATTCGGTTCGAACTGGACCACGGCCACAGTGGCCGGTCTGCAAGTGTTCAACAACCGCACTACGACCCAAGTCGGGTCGGCAACCGCATTCCCCGGCCCCGGTATTGAAGTGGTTGGCGCTGGTGGGCTGAACATCTCTGTTGGTGAGTCGTTCATTACCACGGTGAACGGCGGATACTTTGGGCAAACCCAGATAGGTTGGCGCGACTGGATTTTCGGCACGGCCGGCGGTCGCTATGACTTCTCGAGCGCCTTCGGGAAGAGTGCCGGTGGTGTGTTTTACCCCAAGGTGTCGCTCTCGGTGGTGCCGTCGGACCTGCAGTCATGGAGTTCGACCAAGCTTCCTACGCTCCGTCTTCGCGCCGCACTCGGTCAGTCGGGGCGTCAGCCCGGTGCTTTCGATCAGTTCACCACATTCTCGCCGCTCGTGACGTCGCTGGGTTCGGGGCTGTTGCCGTCACAGTTGGGCAACTCGGGCTTGCGCCCGGAAATTTCCACAGAAATTGAAGGTGGCTTCGAAGCGGGGGTGCTGGACAACCGTTTAGGCATTGAGTTCACGTACTGGAAGCGTCAGGTGAAGGACGCGCTGGTGCCGAGAACCTTCGCGCAGTCTGGTGGATTCCGCGCGGCGCAGTTGACCAACATCGGACAGATCGATGCCAAAGGTTTGGAGTTTGGTCTTCGCGGCAGTGCCATTCGACGCACCAACACCCGACTCGAACTCTTCGCGAACGCTGCGTATCTCAATCAAACGCTCACCAGCCTTGGCGGGGCACCGGCAATTCGCGTGTCCGGCGGATACGCACGCTATCGGGTGTATCTCAAGGAAGGGGATCCGCTGGGATCCATCTATCAGCCGCGGTTGGCGCAACCGTGCGGTGCGGGAGGCCCAGTCAACAACAAAAAGAACCTGCCGATTGCCTGCTACACTCCCGACCAGTTGCCGATCAATTTCAGCGGCCGTGGGACGGCGGCTACCAAAGCTGAAGTGCTGGCGTACTTCGCACAGCCACGCGATATCCAGAGTTCAGCGGTTCAGAACGTGCTGCAGCCGTTGCTCGCAGACTACGATGGAAGCGGCATTCTTTTTGAGCAGCGTGTGGGCAGCAACATTCCGAAGTGGACGGGCGCCTTTGGCGGCACCTTCTCGTTCCGGCAGCATTGGAAGGTGCAGTCCACGCTCGAGTACCGCACGGGCTACCTCGTGCAGAATTTGACCGATGGATTCCGGGCGTCGCAGCACCCGTCGATCGGGTCGAACCGCAAGGAATTCTCGGACGTGCAGTCGGTTATGCAGAATCCGGCCAGTACACCGGAGCAGCGTGTCTCGGCGGCCACCGAGTACATCACCAAGTATCGCCGACTGCTCGAGCCAGGACTCAATCAGGCGCAGGACGGTTCGTTTCTGCGGTGGCGCGAACTGGCGATCACGTATGATCTGGGTTCGAGTGCGGCCAAGCGTATGGGCTTCAACACCGCCAGCATTACGATGGCCGGTCGCAACATCCTCATGTGGACCAAGTACCCTGGCCTTGATCCCGAGTCCAACGAAAACGGACGCGGCTCCACGGGAACGCTCGCCGACAACTTCCAGAACGCCACCGATGGTTTCGGCTTGCCGATTCCACGTCGTGTGTCGCTCGCGATCAATCTTGGCTTCTAACCCGGACCACTCCCCAATGCCAATCGGAAACTCGATCGTGGGTGCGGCCGCTCGCCGCCGTCGATCCGTGGTGAGCGCGCTCGTGATGGGCGCGGTCTCGCTGTCGTCCTGTACGATTTTCTCTACCGAAGTGAAGAACCCGAATGCGGTGACGGAAGACGCGATCGCGACCGCGTCGGCGGCCGCCACCTCGCTGGTAACCGGGTTGTACGGATCCGTGAACGCGGCTGGGAACCAGATCATCGGTACGTCTGGCGCGGCGTCCGACGAGCTCACCTGGGTGGGGTCGCGTGAATACTGGAATCTGCTGGACGTAGGCGATGTGGGTGATCCGCTCAACGAGTACACGGATGGCCAGTTTTCCTATGTCGCGCAGGCGCGCTGGCTGGGCGACTACGTGATTCCGAAACTTGAGGGATACGACAAGGCCAATTCGCTGCGCAATCGGGCGGATCTCGCGCAGGCGTACTTCCTCACCGCGACTGTCTATACGCTGATCGGTGAGTCGTATGAGGACTTCGTGATTTCGTCCGATCGTATCGCCAATGGGGCCCCCGTTGGGGCGGCGAACATGCGCATCATGTTCGACTCGGCCGTCACGTTCCTCAACAAGGGACTGACGGTGGCTCAGGCCCTCAATAACACCGCTCTGCAGAGTCGCATACTCGGCATGCGGGCACGGGCCAAGTTTTCGAAGGCGGTGTGGACGTCGCTGCGTGCACCACGCGGCTTCCCGTCGCAGCCGCTTATCAACGACGCCGGCGCGAATGCCGATGCCACGGCCGCGCTCGCGGTGATGGGGGCGAATAGCTTCCGCTATCGTTTCGACGTCGTCACGCAGAACAATGGAGGATACTTCTCCACGGGAGGCGAGATGAATTCTCGGCTCGAGATTCGTGCGGGGTCGCGGTACATCAACACCACCACGGCCGGCACTCGCCCGTTGGATGGCGTGGCCGGTATCAAGCTGGTGGACCCGGTTACTGGTCTGATCGATCCAGCCACGTCGGCCAACATCGACGAGTGCTGCCGTCTTGCCTCGACCACCAATGTGGGTTGGACGGCCACGTCGGCCAAAGAGATGCAGCTCATTCTGGCCGAAGCCGCGCTGGCAACGAATAATGCCACGGAATTTGCCACGCGTATCAATGCTGTTCGCGCGGTCAACGCGTTGCCGGCATGGACGGGTACGCCTTCGGCCAACGACATCCTCATTCACGAACGGGCGGTGTCACTGTTCCTGCAGGGGCGTCGTCTCACAGATCACTATCGCTTTCAACAGCGTGCGGATCGCTGGGTGGCCACGCGCGGTCTCCGGCCCTGTTTCTTCCCGATCTCGTACAACGAACGTCAGCAGAACCCGTTGGCACCGCAGCCGGCGCAGGATCGGCCAACGGCGTGTCAGTAAGGCACGTCCGGATTATGCGAAACCGAAACGACCGGCCACGGACTCCCGTGGCCGGTCGTTTCACCGCCGCACCTGTCCTGATGCTCACCGCGTGGTCATTGGTGGGATGCTATACGTATATCCCAATGACCTCACCACAACCGAATGAGATTGTCGGCAATGTACGCGTGCTGTTGACGGCGGCGGGTTCCGAATCGCTGCGTCAAGCGCTTGGCGCAAATGTGCGGGAGATTGAGGGCGTTGTGGCGCGCAGCACCGCTGATTCCGTGGTGTTATCAGTCGCCCAGACACTGACCAGTACGCGCGAGCGGTTTGTATCGACCGGCGACACGGTTGCCGTGGCGCGACAGTTCGTGCAATCGGTGTCGGTGCAGCGCTACTCGCGGAAGCGCAGCATTGGCCTGGGCGCCGCGATTGCATCGTTTATTCTGATCGCGATCGCGGGGGTAGCTGCGGGCATCAGCGGAACCAGCGGATCGGGACCACCAGGAACGCAGCAGCCCTGAGAAGCCTGGGGGGTGAGCAGGTGCAGGGGTGAGGGTGGAGCGGTCAGCGGCGAGGGTAGAGTAAACCTCTGCCCTCACCGTGCTACCCTCACCCCTTTAGTTGCTCGCTCCTCCGTCCTCACCCCTTGTGGTTGCTCACCCCTCTTGGTTGCTCACCCCTTTGGTTGCTCACCACTCCTGTCCGTCACCCCTCCGGTCTCTCAGCGCCAAGTAAACAAGCGTTGGAGACGCTACACAGTTGGCGCACGGCAGAGACCGCCAACCCCATGAAATCCAGCCCGAGAGTGGCGGCGTAGCAGCCACGTAGTCCTGCGCGCACGTTCGTGCGTGCAGTCTCGTCCCCCTCGTGGAGCAGACATGAAGAACTGGATTTCCACGCGTGCACGGCCGTTGGCGGCCGTGGCCCTCGTCGTTGTCGCGGCCGCGGCGATCAAGGCACGCACGCTCACCGCGTCCGACCATCAGGACACCCCATTGGTTGAGATGTCCCCACGCTTTGACGTCAACGACGTGTATGCCTTCCCGTCGCCCACCAACCCCAGTCGCACGGTACTCGTGCTCGGCACCTCGTCACCGGTCACGCCCGCGCAAACTCCCAGCTTCACATTCGGCAACAAGGATCAGGAGCTGTACCAGATCAAGGTGGACAACACGGGCGACGCCCGCGAAGACCTGGTCTTTCAGATCACGTTCACCGGTAAGGCCGGCAAGCAGAAGGTGACGCTCCGCGGCCCCGTGGCACCCAACAGCGTCGGTACCAGCAACACGCTGGTCGGTGGCAAGCCGATCAAGGGCTATACCAACACGATCATCACTGCCGACAACGGCATCAAGCTCTTTGCCGGACCCCGTGACGATCCGTTCTTCATCGATCTCGAACAGTTTTTCCGCATTCTTCCCGATCGCCGACCGGAGAACGGTCCGCTGTCCATGATCACGCAAGGGCCGCTCACCTTCCGCCCTGCGACCGGACCCAATCCTGCCGTTGACTACCTTCGCGGCATCAATGACATGGCGATAGTTATCGAACTGCCAACCGCGATGCTGGCGAACTCGGCCACCAACGGCCGCTTCGGCGTGTGGGGCACCACGAGTCGCGCGATCAGCAATTAGACCGTTCCTCTACCAACGAAACCTTCCCGCATCAGGAGTCAGGCATATGATGGAGATCAATCGCGTACGCATCGCGCTCATGGCGTGTGTGTTCGCATTCACCGCTGCCGCATGCAGTGAAACGCAGCAGCCGCAGGACATCGCGGGTCCCGCCTTTTCGCAGAACAAGGATCAGGGCGATGGCAACGAGTCGCAGGACAACGACGACGATGACAACACGGTCTACCAGCAGGTGGAGTTTCTCGGCAATCCGCTCGTGAGTGAGGTGACGATCGTGAAGGCCAATCACGACCGCTACAACCGGACGCAGCCCTACAACTCGGCCGAGTTCGGACCCCAGAGTCTGGCCTTCATCAACGCGTTCCGCGGCGCCCAGCCGGTGGTCGCCAACACGCTTGGTGCCGTGCTGTATCCCGACATGCTGATTGTCGAATCAGCGCGCAATCCCGCCTCAGTGGGTTGGCTGTCGTGGGCACTCGCCAACGGGTGGGGCGGCCGAAAGTTGTCCGACGATGTGGTAGACGCCGGGCTGAGCGCCATCTTCGGCACGATCGTGTCCCCCGTCGGTGCGTACTGCGCCAATGGTCAACTGCCACTGTGCACCGATAACGTACCGCTCAACGACAAGCCGTTCTCGAACGTCTTCCCGTATCTCGCGTCGCCGACGCTTTGACGCCAACCGACGCGGCGATTCACGGTGCGCCGATGCACCGTGAATCGCCGGTCGATCATCGCTACTCGGCTGAACGTCTTCATTCTCCCGTCTCCCTTCTCCCGTCTCTACCTGCCACCGTCATGCCGCTCTCCCGTCGCATGGTTATCGCTGTCGCGCTGGTGCTGATGGTCATGGTGGCGTTCGTAATACGCGACCGTCGCCGGGCTGACACATCGGCGTATGCCACATCGTCCGTTGCCGTGTCCATCATGCCTGTCGCGTACAGTGTGTCGGAGACGCGCGACCGCGACATTGAATTCTATACACGCCGTGCTGCACAGGACCGGGAGAGTGCCGCCGACCGCGCCGCATTGGCCTCGTTACTCCTGGCGCGCGGCAGCGCGACGGGCGCGACCACCGATTTGGACCGCGCCGAACAGGTGGCACGCGAATCCATACAACGGCGCACCGCCCGCAACGGACAGGCGTTTGAATTGCTGGCCACAGCGCTCATGGCACGTCACGCGTTTCGCGACGCCCGAGCGGTCATGCAGCGCGCCGATTCGCTCGCCCCGGACACGCCATCGCACCTCGCCCTGTTGGGCGAAATTGAACTCGAGCTTGGGGAATACGAGGCGGCGAAATCACGCTTTACGGCCATTCATTTCGACGGTGAACAGTTCACCATCGGAGCGCGACTCGCGCGATGGTACGAACTCACCGGGCACGTCGATATCGCACGACAGTTCCTCACGCGGGCAATCCGTCGAGTGACCCTGCGCGATGACTTGCCCCGACCGCAAGTCGCATGGTTTCACTATCGGTTAGGTGAACTGGAACTGCGCGTGGGACGGCACGCGGCGGCCGATTCCGCCTTTCGCGCCAGTTTGGCCATCAACCATGATGACGCGCGGGCGCTGGGCGGACTCGCTCGCGTAGCGGCGGCACGCGGGCGGTGGTCCGACGCGATCACGTACGGAGCGGAGGCCACAGCCGTGCAACTCGATCCGGCAACGATAGGCACCATGAGTGTGGCGTACGCGGCCTTGGGGGATTCCGTTCAAACCGAAAGCTTCGCGCGAGCCATGGCGGTGAGCGCGTTGCGACAGCCGGGCGCGATACACCGCGCGTGGGGACTGTTTCTGCTCGATCATGGTACGGTTGTCGATCGTCGCGAGGTGCTGCGACGTGCCCGCCGCGAGCTCGCTGAACGTCACGATGTGTATGGGCATGACCTGCTGGCCTGGGCGCTTTTTCGAAACGGACGCGTCACAGAAGCGCGGTCTCAGATGGCGATCGCGCTGTCGCAACAGACGGAAGACGTGCTGTTGACCGCGCACGCCCTCGCGATCGGCATCGGCGCACCGCAGCCGCGGTAGTCGGTGCGGCGCATTGCGCCATGGAATGCCTGATTGTAGGCTGCACCAGCAAATCGCCTGCACTTTCCCGTGACCGACGAACAACGGTTGATGCGCCACGCCACCACCTTATCCTTGCGAGCCAACGACACGCCGCTCGCCATGTCGGACACGCGGTGTTGTCTGTGCGAGCGTGGCGACGCCAAAACCATCGGTGCGGGCGAAGATTTCGAGTATCACACCAGCTCCGACACGTTTAAAGTGAGTCGGTGCGGGTCATGTGGATTGGTGTATCTGAATCCGCGTCCCGACTTTTCGGAGTTTGAGCGCATTTATCCGTCCAACTACCACGCCTTTGCGTTTTCCGAACGCGAGTTCGGATTGGTGTTTACGGTGCGTCGGCGTCTTGAGGCCAAACGCCTGTTGGCGTGGTGTCGGGAGTTGCCGGACAATGCGCGGATTGTGGACATCGGTTGCGGCGATGGCTTTCACCTCGAGTTGCTCAGAGACTTCGGCAAGCCTACGTGGCAACTGGAAGGCGTTGACGCCGATGAACGCGCCGTCAGCATGGCGAAACGAAAGGGCCTGACCGTCCACCTGGGCCTGCTGGAACAGTTGGCGTTGCCAGCAGCGAGCTACGATCTGGCGATCCTCATCCAGACCATCGAACACCTCGCATCGCCTCCGCAGATGCTGCTGAACGTGCGACGTTTGTTGCGTCCGGGCGGGCGCGTCGTGATTGTCACGGACAACACGGATTCACTGGATTTCCGGTTGTTCCGCAAGCGCTATTGGGGCGGGTATCATTTTCCGCGCCATTGGAATTTGTTTAATCAGCACACAATCCGCCGGCTGGCCGAGAAAACGGGCTTTGACGTGCATGCGTTGCGAACGCAGGTGAGTCCGGTGAACTGGACGTATTCGATACGAAACGCCTTGTCGGATCGTGGCTTTCCGCAGTGGTTGGTGGAGCTGTTCAGCCTCAAGTCTCCTATAGCGCTCGGTGTGTTCACCATTTTTGACACGATGCACCATTTCGCCGGACGCGGTGCCTTGCTCAACGCCATTCTCCGGCGCCCAGAGTCACCGGGGGGGGATCATTCATGAAGACCCAACCCCCGATCGTCATTCTGGGCGGCGGATTGGCCGGTCTGACCGCGGCCAGTTATTTGCGACAGCACAACGTGCCGGTGTTGTTGTTTGAAGCGGGCAGCAAGATTGCCGGACTGGCACAGAGTTTTCATGACGATGACGGATTTACCTACGACTTCGGGGCGCACTTCATTACCAACCGGCTCGCCAAGGCCGTGGGGATTTCACAACAGTGCCGCACGGTGCGTCACTACGCGGAAACGGTGTGGCTGGGCGGGAAGTCGTACGGCTATCCATTCGGCCTGATGCGCGTTCCGCGCATGACGGCAGGTGGGCTGGCGGCGAAGTTGCGGTTGTCGAAAAGCAAGCCCACAACGGCCGCCGAGTGGTTTCGCGCCAGCTATGGACGCGCATTGGCCGACGAGGTCGCGATTCCGCTCACCGAAGCCTGG
>JANMRE010000196.1:0-1402 GCA_031370885.1 Gemmatimonadaceae bacterium | reverse complement strand
AGCATGCCGTCCTGGATGTTCATTCCCGGGTTGAGCGCGAGTTCGCACACCTTGCGGAGAATGATGCCTTGATCGGCGGCCTGCTGCGCGTCCTTCGCCATCAGCATCGTCCAACCCGTATCGAGTGCGGCGTAAAAGTCGTCGTGCCCGCAATGGACGTTGAGCGCATGCTTGGTGAGTGCACGCGCACCAACCTGCAACACCATTGTCGACAACTTTCCCGGCGCGTGGTAGTACTGCTCCATCGCGTACACAATGCCCTGGCCCGACGTGAAATTTACCGTCCGCCGACCGGTCACCGCATAGGCCGTCGCACCACCCTGCGCGGCGTGCTCGCCTTCGGTTTCCGCTGCCACCTTTTGCTGGCCCCAGACGTTCAGCTCACCCGACGCGAACGAGGCTTGATAAATCTCACCGCCCTCGGTGGATGGCGTGATCGGATAAAACACGCCGCCTTCGGTGACGCGGGTCTCGACGTACTGCGTGACGAGTTGATTCCCGCTGCAGGTGACGCGGATGCCGGGGTACTTCGGCTTCGTGCGCGCCGAGAGCGGCGCGCTCTGGCGAAGGTCAGCGATGGACATGGCAGGACCGGACGCGAAGGGGTGTGACGGCGGAGACGTGAATTGGCGTTTGTAACGTTGCGTGCTGGACGCGCACGGCGCTACCAGCGAAGGCGATACCACGGGGTCGTCAGGACAACTATTTCGTCCAGATTGCGATCAACCCGCAAAACCGCTGTTCTCCTTCACCACCGAACTCCAACGGGAGCCGCGCACTCCCCGCGAACACTTCAATGCCGAGCACCTCTGAGGGCGGGGGCAACAGCGCGAGGTTGGGACGTTCCGGTTGAATCAGCCCATCGATGGCCACCCGCGGCCAGCACACGATGCTCGACATGCGACTGGATCGTGCATAGACGGCCCCAAGGCTGTCCAGCACCAACAGCGACGGCATGCGGGCCAGCAGCTGCCACGTGCTGACCGGCCGCCGCTTATCGATTTCCTCGGCGCTGATGCTCGCCGTCGCGTCCCCGCGCTCCCGCCGACGCTCGAAGTCGGCATGTCGGGCATTCATTGGACGATCCCCGACCACGCGCACCGCCGAAAGCCGCGGCACGGACGCACCCTGTAACACGATCGGAATCGTGTTGTCGCCGCGTTCGACCTCGGCGGTCACCGTACCTGAGGCAAAGCCCACTTTGCGCACGTCCACCGTGACCGTGCCCGGCAACACGCGCGACGCGAATGCGCGCAAACCTGAATCCGATCGCAATCGCTGCGTCGCTCCGTTCGGAGCGGTGACCAGCACCGAGACGTCACGCACTGGCTGAGAGAGACTGTCCATCACGCTGATCGCGATGGCGGCATCCCGGGCATCGCCGGCCGAGGCTCGCACCACC
>JANMRE010000090.1:0-3846 GCA_031370885.1 Gemmatimonadaceae bacterium | reverse complement strand
AATCTGGTCCGAAAACAACAGCAGTCCCACGCGATCGTTGTTGCGCACCGCGGTGAGCGCCAGCACGCCGGCCAGTTCGATCGCCAATTCGTGCTTGAATCGCGCGCGCGTCCCGAATCGCGCCGAGCCCGAGAGATCGATGGCCAACATGATCGTCAACTCCCGCTCTTCGACGTAGCGCTTGACGAACGGCCGCCCCATTCGCGCCGAGACGTTCCAGTCGATGGAGCGCACCTCGTCCCCATCCTGGTATTCGCGCACCTCGGCGAACTCCATGCCCTGCCCTTTGAACAGCGAGCGATACTCGCCCGCGAAGCGCGAGTCGACAAGTCGACGCGTGCGCACTTCGATACGCCGTACCTGCCGCAACACATCGGCAGGTACGGCGTTGGCGAGCGAGGCGCTGGTGAGCGACACGGCGGAGGGCCCCGGCGTCAGGGGGTCTCGACCGACGCGAGGAGTCGCGCCACGATGGCATCACTGGTCACGCCTTCGGCATCGGCCTCGAACGTCGTGAGGACGCGATGACGGAGCACGTCGGGGGCAATGCTCTTGACGTCATCGGGTGAGACAAACGCCCGGCCACGAAGAAACGCATGCGCACGGGCGGCCTGCCCGAGGGCAATGGTTGCGCGCGGACTCGCGCCAAATTCGATGAGTGGCACCAGATCAGATGCGCCCACTTCGTTCGGGTGACGGGTGGCATGCACCAATTCCACGATGTAGTCGACGATGCGCTCGTCCATGTACAACTCGCTGATGCGACGACGGGCATCAAGCAATTCCTCGGGGGACGCGATCGGCGCGATCGTGATCTTGTCTCCGCCAGCCATGCGGCGCAGGATCTCCTTTTCTTCGGCACGCGTAGGATACCCGACGCGCAGTTTCATCATGAATCGATCGACCTGCGCCTCGGGCAACGGATACGTGCCTTCCTGCTCGATGGGGTTTTGTGTCGCGAGTACCAGAAACGGCTCGGGCAGGATGTAGGTGGTGCCACCGATCGTGACCTGCTTTTCCTGCATGGCTTCGAGCAGCGCCGCCTGTACCTTGGCCGGCGCGCGATTGATCTCGTCGGCCAGCACGATGTTGGCGAAGATTGGTCCGTGTTTGACGCGGAATTCACCGGTGCGCTGATCGTAGATTTGTGTGCCGACCACATCGGCCGGCAAGAGGTCCGGTGTAAACTGGATGCGTTGAAATGTGGTGCGGACGGTTTCGGCGAGTGTTTTCACCGTGAGGGTTTTGGCGAGTCCGGGCACGCCCTCCAGCAGCACATGGCCGCCGGTGAGAAGGCTGATCAGCAAACGCTCGACCATGTACTCCTGGCCCACAATCCGTCGCGCGACTTCGCGCATCACGCCCTGCACGAGAGCCGCGTCGGTGGACGCGTTGGCGCTGGTGGTCACGTCGTGCTGCTCCTGGGGTTCAAGTAAGGCATGGCGTCAGGCGCGCCGGGCCGGTGCTGCGAGTGCCGATCACCATACTCGTCGAAGGTACCCCGGAGAGGTGTCGGAGGCTCCACGACCGGGGCGCCTCAGGGCGCCGCAATAAGCGCATCGAGAACCAATTGCTCGGTCGACGTGAGCGAACGGGTCTCGCCGACCGCGAGTTCACCAAGACGAACCGGTCCAAATCGCGTACGCACCAGACGCTCGACGTCGAGCCCCAGCGCCTCACATATTCGACGCACTTCATGCGTACGACCTTCGGTGATGGTGAGCTCGAATCCCCACCGTCGCTGCCCGAGGGGATGGACGATGACCTCGCGGGGGACCACCACGCCGTCGTCGAGCTCAACCCCTCGCCTGGCCTCGCGGGCGGCGCTGACGGCATCGCCCTGCACGGTGGCAATGTAGGTTCTCTCCACCTCGCGACTGGGGTGCGTGAGGGCATGCGCCGCGCGTCCGTCGGTGGTGAGCAACAGCACGCCTTCGGTCATGAAATCGAGCCGCCCCACGTACACCAGGCCGGGCACGCGATGCACAAGATCGAATACGGTACGTCGTCCCTGTGGATCATGCCCTGTGGTGACGATCCCCGTGGGCTTATTGAGCACGATCCACCGGTGCCGCGTGACGCCAACGCTCACCGCTTCGCCATCGAGCGTGACCTGATCACGCGCGGGGTCCACCAGCTGACCAATTGCGGCGCGTTCACCGTTCACGTGAACTCGACCTTCGGCCACGGCGCGATCCGCCGAGCGTCGCGACGTGAGACCGGCACGGGCGAGCGCGCGTTGCACACGCATCGGTCCTTCTTCGACGGCCGCAACGGTCCCTCCCTTGCCGCCACTGCCTGGCGCAGCCGCCGGTACCGGTCGCAGCGGGCGCGATTTCGTTCCACCGGTGCGTGGCTTGGGAGCGCCTGCCTTTTGCGCGGCCGTCTTCGGCGCGCTTGGCTTGCGCGCGCCTGTCTTCGGCGCGTCGGGCCGGGGTGCCCGGGGCGCGCCTTCACCCCGACGAGGAGGGCGCCCGCCTGGCCGCGTCACGGTGCCACAACAGCACTGCCGACGCCGCGCAACGCAATAGCCAACTCATCGGCTCGTGGAAGTTCCTCGAGATGACGCAAGGCAAACTGTTCGAGAAACTGCGAGGTGGTTCCGTACAGCAGCGGACGACCGATCCCTTCGCTGCGTCCGACAATATCGATCAGTCCGCGCTCGTGCAGCGTTTTCAGCACGCTGCCCACGGCAACACCGCGAATCTCTTCGACCTCGGCGCGACCAATTGGCTGTCGGTAGGCAATGATGGCCAGCGTTTCGAGTGACGCGGCAGACAGCCGCTGTGGGCGAACCGCCACTTGCGCCCGCTCAATGGCCTCGGCGTACTCGGCGCGTGTGAGGATCTGCCAGCCACCGCCCTGCTCGACCACTTCCACACCATGACCGTCGACATCGTAGTGCTCGCGCAACTCATCAAGCGCGGCCGAGACCGCGGCGGGACTCGCCTCGGGATCGAGGGCCGCGAGCGCGTCCAGCGCGATCGGTCGCACGGCGGCGAACAGCGCTGCCTCAAGCAGCTTCGCTAACGGCGTCACGCACAATCTCCACAGAGCCGAAAGGGCGGGCCTGCGCGATTCGCAGTTCGCCCATCTTTGCCATTTCCAACAACGCCAGCAGCACCGAAAGAATCTGCCACGGCACCGCATCACGCCCTACAAGATCGGACCACCGCGCGTCGCGCCGCATGGCCAGCAGCGCCCGGATCGTGCACATGGCCCCGGCCACATCGAGTGAACGCGGCACGACATCATGCATCGTGGGTTCGTTCGCCGTGCGTAGAACACGATCCACCGCAGCCAACAAATCGTTCAGCGTAAGCGACAACGGCGCCGAGAGGGGTGTGATATCGACCGCCTGCGGCACCCACCGACGATTGAACTGATGGCGGCGCCCTTCACCGCGATGCTCCAACAGGTCCACCACTTCACGCATTTGCTGATACTCGAGTAAACGACGAACCAACTCGGCGCGTGGGTCCTCCCACGATTCCTCGCCGTCGGCACGTGGCAGAAGCATCTGGGCCTTGATCCGCAGCAGGCGTGCCGCCATTTCCAGGTAGTCGGCGGCCTCGTCGAGGCCCAACGATCCGATGCGCCCCAGAAACTGCTCGGCGATGCGGGCAATCGGAATATCGTAGATATCCACCTGTTCATCGCGGATGAGCGACAGCAGCAGGTCGAGTGGACCGGTGAACTGACTCAGTTCCACGACGAACGCGGGCGACTCCGTGTCGGACAGGCGGAAGGATTGCGCGATCACGCCGAAAAGGGGTTGGGCAGCATGAATGGAAAGTAGAACCGTTCGGCCAGCGCGCGCAGATAGTACGCCGGGGCCAGCCAGGC
>JANMRE010000052.1:0-6515 GCA_031370885.1 Gemmatimonadaceae bacterium | reverse complement strand
TGGCGCTTGCGAGTTTCGAGCAACTGGGTGCCGAGCTCGATACCGACGCGCGATACGACTATGGCCGCGTGGCGTCGGAAACGGGCAATCTCGATATCGCGGCGGCGCAGGCGGACACGATTCTGCGCGGAGCGCCGAATCATCTGCTGGGGCTGGCGCTGTCGGCGCGCACCTCGACCCTGCGCGGCGACGCCGGTGGAGCCGCCAAGGCATGGAAGGCGTTTCTGAGTGTGAAGGACGTCGAACTGAAAAAGGCGCTGCCCGAGTACCAAATGCACGCGGCCGATGTCGAGCAGGCGACGAGGTTGGCGCAGGGCGGCAAGTAGGGCGTGTCGCCTGAGGCCTCGGCACTACACCATTCGGGCGATTTCGCAGGCGGTCGCTGCGCGCTATTTTAGACGAGAGCGCAAGGAATCCCGCACCAAGGTGCTGCAATGATATTGTCTGAACGAAATGCGATGAGTCGTCGGATCATTGCGGCCGTTTTCGGCGCAACGCTGCTGCACGCCGGGCGGCTTTCCGCGCAGTCCATTCCGAAAGACTTCGTCACCGACATCAAGTCGGGAGTGTCAGACGTTCTTGTGGTATGGGCAGCACCTTTTCGAGGCAGTGCGCGCGACTATGCGATGGGCGCGGCGAGTCTGGGGTTGGCGGGTACGTTTGGACTGGCAGACAAACGCGTGGCGACGTGGGTGAGCACACACCCATCGTCGGGCGCCATGCGCGCGCTCCGGCCGCTTCGACAGGGTCAGGGCGATGTGTACGTCAAGGCCGCGGGCGGCAGCGGCCACACGCCGGGCGCGTTCGCCGTGTACACCGTGGGTTTGCTCACCAGATCGCAGGCGATTCGGGATCTGGGGATGGGGTGCCTCGCAGCGGCTGAGGCCCACATGACCTTTCGTCAGATCGTATACGCGTCGGTGTCGCGTGAGCGGCCGTTGTATCGCGATACCGTGGATGGCGTGCCCATTGAGCGAGCAGGGCGCGCGTATGACGTGCGCTTTCCAGGGACGTCGTCACCGGATGACAATTCGTTCTTCAGCGGACATGCTGCCTCGGTATTCTCGTGTGTCACCTTCGTCAATACGCGCTTTCATTTGCGCTACGCCGAACCGGTGCTCTGGGCGTTTGCCGGTGCCTTGTCTGCTGGCCGCGCCGCCGACCAGCGTCACTACGTGTCGGATGTGTTGATCGGCAGCCTGATCGGCTTTGGCGCGGGCAAGGTCGTTGGCCACCGCTCGCTGGCTCGCATGGAGAAACGCGCGAGAAACAACGCGATGGCGGCACCGGACAGCAGCCGTGAGGCGAGTCGTTCGTGGCGCGATGGCATATACGTGTCACGCCAGGGTTCGTCGATCGTAGTGGGCTGGAGTGTGCTGCGGTGAACCGTTGAGCCCTGTCACGCCTATTTCGTAGAACGGCCGCGCAGAACCATCAACGCCCAGGCACTCATCACCGCCGCGAAGACGGTAACCGCCACGAAGAACGGGTCGCGCGCGAGTTCGCGACTCTCCACGGCGATTCGCCAGAGATGCGCGACGGTGATCAGCGCGAAGATAACACCGCACGTGACGACATATCGCTTCACGACACTCCTCCTGTCAGGGTACATGGGACGACCGCGGCGGCGGCTTTCGCTCTTACGCCAGAGGCGCTGCCAGCGAGGATCATCGTAACAGGCATGGTCATGAGCATTAGTCCACGATCGACTGCACCGCGAGTCACAGCACCGACCACCACGGTAACGCCGTCACCATGCCGCCCAAAGGGACCACGTCGCGTCCTCCGTACAGGATCACGCCCCCGTGGAACTGTTTCGGGTAGCTCTTCGACATCGCGATCAGACCGGTCGCGTCGCTCAGGCTCACGCGCTTTCCGGTCTTGACTTCAATCCCGAGCAAACGCCTGCCGTCTTCAATCACGAAATCGACTTCGTCTTGTCGCGAGGTTCGCCAGTGACGAATCTCGGGACGCCGCAACTGCAAGGCACGCCACGCGAGCAGATCGAGTGCGACGACGTTCTCGAAATGAAAGCCGGTGGGCTCGCCCGCTCCGGCAAGATGCCAACCGAGTCCGACATCAGCCCAGTACAACTTGGGCGACTTCACCAGTCGCGCTGGCGTTGTGGCAGCGTATGCGGCTATCCGAACCAATTGATATGACGTTTCAAGGATGTTAAGCCACAGTCGTACTTTTTGTTGTTGCAGACCCGCGTCGCGACCGAGTGCGGTTTGATCGGTGATCTGTCCGATGCGTCCGGCAGCGGCTTCCATGAGCGTCCGGAAGTCCGCGATGTGCTGAATCGCCGCAAGATCGCGGAGATCGCGATCAAGGTACGTGTCGAGATACGCGGCGTACCAGTCGGCGCGCGCGTCGTCGTTGGAAAGGTGGAGCGTTGGCGTCGGCATGCCGCCGCACCGGACCAACGCGCGCCAGTCGGGCGCTTGATGCGGAATTCCCTCGACCAGCGCATGCCACGCGGATGGCGGCGTGCTGAGCAGCTCCGTCCATCGCCCTGTCACGCCGAGCCCGAGTTGTTCGCGGCGAGTGAGCGGCCACAGCGTTGCGTACCCCGCGCGACCCGCGAGCGAGTCTGACACGCGACTCATCATCATCAGATTCGCCGACCCCGTCACCAGAAACTTGCCGGGCTCGCGCTTCGGCCCCATGGCGTCCACCGCGCGCTTGAGTGCGAGCATCAATTCGGGCTCGCGCTGAATTTCGTCGATGACGAATTGCCCTGAACCACCCAGGATAGTGTCCGGATGGGCAAGGAGTTCGCGTCGTACCTCGCTCTCGTCGAGGTTCAGCACCGTCCTCCCGTGAGCCAACAGAGGTTCGGCCAACAGGGTGCTCTTGCCCGTCTGGCGCGCTCCGGTCACCACGACAACGGGATGCACGGTCATCGTCGCGCGGATACGGTCGACGGCCGCGCGCGGTACCACGTGAGGAGACGGTCGGCTTGGATCGGACATCATCGATCGGTGAAGTGTGTTGGCGGTGATTCGAAACCTGACACCATCTCTTGTAAAACACAATGATTATTTGTGCTTTACACAAACCGAATCAGTACATTGTTGCGTTCACGCTGTTGACCTTCTCGTACTTCGGTGCCAAGGTCTCCAACATGCGGGAGGAGCACTGGTTCTTTTATTGGCGAGTGTTCGGATCGATGATGGGACTGCCGGACCGATTGCACCACAACTACTGAGGAGTATCCCTCATCGCGTTCCTGACTATGCGCCGACCACTTGCCCTTTCGGTTCCTGCGGCCCTGCTGCTGCTCCTTCCCGCCGCCATGCGGCGAGAGGATCCACCCATGCGCGGCTTCACGTCGGCGTCGGCCAAGACGCAACGCGAGTGGGAAACGAAGTTTCGCGCTATTCCGGATCCGTCGCGCATGCGAGAAGCCATGCGCCGGTTGTCGGCTCGGCCGCATCATCTCGGGTCGCCGTACGGCAAGGACAACGCCGAATGGCTGCGCGCGCAATTCGCGTCGTATGGATTCGATGCGCGCATCGAGCGCTTCGATGTGCTGTTCCCCACGCCCAGGGTGCGCCTGCTCGAACTCGTGTCGCCGACCAGGTTCACCGCCAAGCTTGAAGAACCGGCACTCAAGGAAGATCCTACGTCCAATCAAAAGAGCGAGCAGCTCCCAACGTATAACGCATACTCGGCAGACGGTGACGTCACCGCACCGCTGGTGTATGTGAACTACGGAGTGCCGGCCGACTACGAACAGCTCGAACGGCGCGGCATTTCGGTGAAGGGTGCCATCGTGATCGCGCGCTACGGTGGCTATGCGGAAGGCGAGACGTATCCCGCTGGCCCGTATCGTCCCAAGGATGGTGTGCAGCGTGGCAGTGTGGTGGACATGCCTACGTATCCCGGCGATCCGCTCACTCCCGGTGTGGGCGCGTCGCCGGGCGCCAAGCGGTTGGAACAGAAAGACGCCACTACGCTCATGAAGATTCCGGTGTTGCCCATCTCTTACGAAGACGCGCGGCCATTGCTGGCCGCACTCACAGGACCGGTGGCACCGCCGGAGTGGCGCGGTGGGTTGCCCATTACCTATCGCCTTGGGCCCGGCGCGGCCAAGGTGCATCTCAAACTGGAGTTTGACTGGAAGCAAACACCGCTCTACAACGTGATCGCCACGCTGAAAGGGTCTGCGCTGCCTGACGAGTGGGTGATGCGCGGCAACCATCACGACGGTTGGGTGAACGGCGCGGAAGATCCGATCGCTGGGCTTGTGGCTGAACTGGAAGAGGCACGCGCGCTCGGTGAACTGATGAAGCAGGGATGGAAACCGAAGCGCACGATCATCTATGCGGCGTGGGATGGTGAGGAGCCCGGGCTGCTGGGCTCAACGGAATGGGTGGAAGAGCATATCGGCGACATGCGCGCCAAGGGTGTGTTCTATCTCAACACCGACGGCAATGGTCGTGGACTGCTGGACGCGGCCGGTTCGCACACGCTGGAGCGGTTTGTCACCGAAGTGGCGAACGACGTCGTGGATCCCGAAGCGAACGTGACGGTGGCGCAGCGCTGGCGCGCGGCCAAGGTGGTGTCGGGGACGGCTGAAGCGCGCACGCGTCGAGACATTCGTCTGGACGCGTTGGGCTCGGGGTCCGACTTCACACCCTTTTTGCAGCACGCCGGTGTACCCACTCTGAACGTCAGCTTTGGTGGTGAGGATGGTGGCGGAATTTATCACTCCATCTACGACAGTTTTTACTGGTACACGCACTTCAGCGATACGTCGTTCGTGTATGGACGCGCACTGGCGCAGGTGGCTGGCACGATGATCATGCGCGTGGCAAACGCCGACTTGCTCCCCGCGGAGTTCGGCAGTTTGTCGGAGACCGCGCGAACGTATCTGGCCGAAATTGCGGCGTTGCGTGAAAGCACCGCGAAGGAGATTGACGAACTCAATCGACAGATTGCCGACGGGGCGTTCGCGATGGTAAACGATCCGCGCCGTCCCATGCAAACGCCCAAATCACAGGCAGCGGCACCGCACATCAATCTGGCGCCCATTCAGAACGCATCGGATTCGCTGGAGCGGATGGCGGTGCGGTTCGAGAAAGCCTACGGCGGATTGGCGGCCGGCGTTGCGACAACGTCGGCACTCGCTCAGGTAAATGCGTTGCTGCGTTTGAGTGATCAGGTGCTGCTGATTCCGGATGGATTACCGAAGCGCGCCTGGTATCAGCATTCACTGTATGCCCCGGGATACTACACGGGCTACGGTGTGAAAACCATGCCGGGGGTGCGTGAAGCCATTGAGCAAAAGGACTGGGTGCTGGTCGAAGCGCAGATCACCAAACTTGCCGCCGCGCTCACGCGGGAAAGCGAGTTGGTTGCGAAGGCCGCGCGGCTGCTGGAGCAGGCAACGAGTCCGAGGCCCATTCCATGAGGGTCAGATTGATCGACGTTTCCGAGCCGCCGATGCTTAGCTTACCCGGATGAGAATTGTGGGAGGGAAGTATGCAGGCCGAAACTTGACGTCACCAAATGACTTCCGGGTTCGGCCTACGGCCGAACTTGTGCGCGTTGGTCTGCTCAAGATGTTGCACGCCGACCTGGACAAGGCGCGCGTGCTCGACCTGTTCGCGGGCACCGGTGCACTCGGTCTTGAAGCGATCTCTCGTGGTGCCCGCTACGCGGACTTCGTGGAGACGGGGCCATCCAGTCTGCATGCGCTGAAGGCGAACATCGCCGCACTGCGGTTGCGCGAGAAGACGCGGGTGTTCAAGAAAGACGCGCTGCCCTTCGCCGCCGCGCTCGAGGTTGATCGGTACGATATCGTGTTCGTCGATCCGCCGTACGGTTCCCGCATGCTCGATCGCGTGATCGAGAGTTGGCACGTGAGGAAATTTTCACGAATCCTGGCCGTCGAACACGCCACCGATCACGTGCTGCCGAGGGGCTACGACAAGCGAATCTTCGAGGATACCGCGGTGACGATCTATCGGCAGGCCCCGCCGCCGCCAGTTGACGCGGTGGAGGGGTGAGGGTGGAAGGGGTGAGGACAGAGCGGGGACAGAGCGGTGAGGAGTGAGGGCAGAGGGACCATGCCGCCGCGTAGGGTTCGCTACGCCGACTTTGAAACGAATCCGCCTACCGGATTTCCCAACAGCGCCGTCAACACCCGACCGTGCATGACAAACACTTTTCCCACGCGTCGAGAGCTGACGACATCGGCCACGACGTCGAATGCGGCGCCAATAACGCGGACCGCGCACTTGAGCGGGAGCTCGGTGCCGCAGTAGATGCTGATCCCGATGGGAGACAGATCGCGCATGCGTACGTCAATCACCTCCGAAGGCCAGCCCTGATGCAGCAAGGCCCAGTCGGATTTTGTGACCCGCGGCAATCCACGCCGTTCGTTCGGTGCGAGCGGATCACCCGGAAGGCGCACCGGGGCCAGCGGCGCCCGGCAACGGGAACACCGCGTATTTTGTCGAATGATGGTGGGGGAGCTGAGCTGACACAGCGGGCAGGCGCGCAGC
>JANMRE010000030.1:0-4734 GCA_031370885.1 Gemmatimonadaceae bacterium | reverse complement strand
TTCGCGGTTACCGCCGGTCACCGCCTGGAATCGCTGGTGGCCGAGTTCGAGTCCGATCACGACGACTATGGATCGATCATGGCCAAGGCGCTCGCCGATCGGCTGGCCGAAGCGTTTGCCGAACGGCTTCACGAGCGCGTGCGACGGGAATTTTGGGCGTATGCCCCAACTGAAACCTTGGCCAATGCGGACCTGATCAAGGAGCGGTATCAGGGCATTCGGCCGGCTCCGGGGTATCCGGCGTGTCCAGACCACACTGCCAAGGGACCGCTGTTCGATCTCACCGAGGCAGTAACGCGCGCGGGGATGCAGTTGACGGAGACCTACGCCATGATTCCGGGGGCGAGTGTGAGCGGGTGGTACTTCTGGCGTCCTGAGTGCCGATATTTCGGGATGGGCACGCAAGCATGAGCGCTCGCCCGAGATGTCTGTTTCAATTCCGTGGCAGTGACAGCGGCCCCTCGCCAGTCGTCCTTCGGGTGGCTCACCGCCACGGACGCTTGGCTCGCGCGATCCCGTACATTCAGCACTCTCGAATTCGCTCCCGACCATCCAAGTGACCGCTCCAACCTCCCTGACCTTGCCCGCGCGAGACGCGATTCAGTCCCTGAAAGCGATGCCAGCGATAGCGCTGGCTGCTCACGGACTGACAGCGATCGCGTTCATGCTGCTCTTCGCAAAACCGGCGCAACTGTTGGCCGACGCGTGGTGGAATGATCCCAACTCGGGTCACGGCCTCCTGTTGGCGCCGTTGTCGCTCTGGTTGGCGGCGCGCGCCGGAATTGTGAAGGAGGCGAAGCCGCAGTACGTGCTCGGTCTGTGCATGTTGATCGTTGCGGTGATATTGCGATACGCCGCCGACCTGGCCGCCGAACTGTTTGTCATGCGCTGTTCGATGATTCTCGCGCTTGGCGCGCTGGTGGTGTGGCACGCCGGCTTTCGGCAACTCCTGCATTGGTGGTTGCCATTCACTCTGGTGTCGCTGTCGATCCCGATCCCGGAAGTCATTCTCAATTCCGTCGCCTTGCCGCTGCAGTTCATGGCCTCGCAGATCGGCGCGGGATTGCTGGAGTGGCGGAACATTCCCGTGCGGCTCTCCGGCAATGTGATCCGCATTCCGGGACAGGAGCTCTTTGTCGCCGAGGCGTGCAGCGGTTTGCGTTCACTGACCGCGTTGCTGAGCCTCGGCGTCCTCATGGGAGCGTTATTCTTGCGGACGTGGCCGTTGCGGCTGCTGCTGGTTGCGTTGACGATTCCGGTGGCGATTCTCATCAACGGCTTTCGGGTATTTCTCACCGGGTTTCTGGTTCTGTACGTAAGCCCCGAAATGGGGCAGGGATTCATGCACACCAGCGAGGGCATGGTCATGTTTGGTGGAGCGTTCCTGGTAACGGCGTTGTTGACCTGGGCGCTTGGCGGCGTCGAGCGGCTGGCGCTTCGACGCCGGGGACCGGCCACATGAAACAGGCGGCCTTGTTCACGCCTGCGGCCATTCTTGGTCTGGGTGTCCTGCTGGTGTCCGGTATGCGCGAACAGCATGTCATGCCCCCCACCCAGCCACTCGCCAGCATCCCGCAGGTTCTGCTCGACTATCCAGGTCAAGATATCGTGATCGACACGCTCGAGCAGCGCATTGCCGGGATGTCGCACTACATCATGCGTGATTTTCGGCGCGACTCGTTGACGGCGTTTACGGTGTATGTCGGCTATTACGATCGGCAGGTACAGGGTAAAACGATTCATTCGCCGAAGAATTGCCTGCCGGGCGCCGGCTGGGAAATTCTCACCAGCAAGCGGGTGGCGCTGCCTGGCGCGATCAACGGCGGGACGACCAATCGCGTGATTCTCGCGAATCAGGGTGTGCGCGCGTTGGTCTACTACTGGTATCAGGGCCGGGGTCGGCAAGAGAGCAGCGAATACCGGGTGAAGTGGGACCTGTTGCGGGATGCGGCGCTGTACGGACGCACCGAAGAGGCGCTGGTGCGCATTGTCGTGCCGGTTGGTCGAGGTGATGCCGGGAGTATTGCGCTGGAGAATGATCCTCAGGTGAAAGCGGCCGATGCGCTCGTGCAGCGCATCGCGTTGCAGCTCACTCCCGCTGTTGATCGCGTGCTTCCTGTATTCCCGGGCACCTGACCGACTCGATTCGGGGCCATGTTGACCTATGCGCATCCTAGTGCCCTGCGCGTTCGCCAAAGGCCCGCGCCAGTGAGCAGACGTTCGATGGCGACGGCGATTCGGTTGCGTCAGGAACTCCAGAAGCGCGTCACGCGGTGGGCGCCCACACCTGCGTGGACGGGAACGCGCTCGTTGTCGAGCGTGCTGGACGGATCATCGCGAACGCACATCGCGAATGGCGGGAGCCTCGTCACTCTGCTGCGCGCCGCTACAGCACATCGTTTCCCGCAAATGGGGAACCTCCCGGCCGGCGCGCCGCCGGATCTGGACCAACTGCTGGCGCATGCCGAACAACTCGTGCGCGGGGAATGGCGCGTGTTCGACGTGCCGCTCAGTCTCCATGACGCGGCGCCTCGCTGGCGCGATCACCCCATCTCCGGCGTGGCGACTCCGCTGCAACATTTTTCCGGGATGCGCTACATCGGCGAGCAGCTGGGCGGTGACGTCAAATACATCTGGGAGTTGAATCGGCACAGTGAATTGCTGCGACTCGCGCAGGCCTACTGGCTCACGCGTGACGAACGCTTTGCGGTGCTCGTAGTGGCGCTGCTCGAGGACTGGATCGCCAGCAATCCGCCGATGCAGGGAATCAACTGGGTAAGCGCGCTCGAGGTGTCCTTCCGATCCATCGCCTGGTGCTGGATTTGGCAGTTGACGTGCGCAAGCCCGGCGTGGAACGAACCGGTCACCGGTCGATTCCTGTGGACGTTGTCGTATGCTGCACGATTTGTTGATCGATACGACTCCATTCATCACAGCCCAAATACCCACTTGACGGGTGAGGGGCTCGGCCTGTTGTACGTCGGAACGCTGTTTCCGGAATTGCGTGGCGCAGCGCGCTGGCGTCGTCGGGGCATCGACATCCTGGTGAGCGAGATTCCGCACCAGTTTCTCGGCGACGGTTTTCACTTCGAACGTTCAACCGGCTACCATCGGTACAACGTCGAGTTCTACCTGCACGCGCTCGCCATGGCGCGGGCCAGTGAGGAGCCATGGGCAGAGGCCGTTGTTGCACCACTGCGGCAAGCACTCGGCGTCAGTCAACAGCTGCGGTTGCCAAACGGAGATTGGCCGGTCATTGGCGACGAAGACGGTGGCGCAACCGTGCGCTTGTGGAGCTCATCGGCCAGAAGTCAAATGCCATTGCTAACGCTCGGTGCGGCGCTGCTGAACGAGCCAGGGCTTGCGGTTGGCGCCGAGCCGTGCGATCACGCACTGGCCTGGTGGTTCGGACTGTCGGCGCCTGAACCGTCGCCGCGCACTGCCGTCCGGTCGTGTGCGCTGGACAGTGCGGGCTACTATCTCGCGCGCGACGAGACGACCAATGTCGCCTGGTATTGTCTGGTGGACGCCGGGCCGCACGGTGGACAACTCACCGGTCATGCGCACACCGACCTCGGCCACGTCGAACTGTTCGTCGGGAAAACGCCGGTGTTGTGTGATCCCGGATGCGCGGTGTATGGCAGCGACACGGCCCGACGCGATTGGTATCGCTCGCTCATGGCGCATTCGTGTTTGGAGATTGACAACAACCCCTTGGCTACGCCGCGCGGGGCATTTGGTTGGCAGGACGTGTCTCCAACGCCAATTACTGAGTATCGTGATGAGGATCGCCTGTGGGCGTGTCGCAGTCGCTACAGGCTGCCCGGCAATGACGGGATCGAACATGAGCGTCAGGTGGTGATGGTTCGCGGTCACGGAGTGGTTGTGATCGACCGCGTGACAGGAGCGGGCGAACACGATCTGCGTTGGCACTGGCCGTTGGGGCTCCACGTCGATGCATCGTGTTACGCCGAGGTCGATCGGACGGTGACGATCGGCGAGGTAGAGATGACGTGGTCTGGCATCGATTCGGCGGTGTTCCATCTGGCCAACGCGACGCGATCGCGCACCTACGGGTCGGAAGAGCCGTGTTCGGCAATCGATATCACCGCGCGCGGAGTAACGCTGCCCGTCGCACACGTCACGAGCTTTCGCGCAGTTGGCGCGCGCTCGCCGTTGGTGCATGCAGTCGACGACGATCTGACGATCGCATTCGCTGACGATCGCGTGGTGCGCTCGACGTGGGGTACACTGCCAACGCTTGACCCAGCAAACCTTGACGCCGATGGCACGGGATTGCGATTCGCCGAATCGGGAGACAACTGATGTGCGGTATTTGCGGGTTTGCGTATGGCGACTCCTCGGTGATCGCCACCGAGCGACAGGTGTCGACAATGGCGGACACGATTGCGCATCGAGGACCGGACGACGCCGGATATTTCACCGACGGACCGATCGGGCTGGGACACCGGCGGCTCAGCATTGTCGATCTCGCAACCGGGCATCAGCCCATGGCAAACGAAGACGAGACCGTGCGGATTGTCTTCAATGGCGAGATTTACAATCACCACGAACTGCGTCCGGCACTGGAAAGCGCCGGACACCGGTATCGCACGCGCTCGGATACGGAAACCATCATACATCTGTACGAACAGCACGGCGCGCAGGCACCCAGGTACTTGCGGGGAATGTTTGCGTTCGCGATCTGGGACGCGAAGGATCGCTCGCTGTTTC
>JANMRE010000774.1:0-1625 GCA_031370885.1 Gemmatimonadaceae bacterium | reverse complement strand
GTCGCGCGGGGGCAGCAATGCCTCCCGCGCGATTTGCGTTCTCACCAGGAAATTCAGCAGATGATGCATCGCATTGAGCGGACCTTCGCGGGTCGCCCGCTGGTCATCGAGACCGGCCGCATGGCCAAGCAGGCGGCGGGTTCCGCCGTCGTGCAATTCGGCGAGACAATGGTCATCGCAGCGGTCACGGTCAGTGACAACCAGAGTTCGCTACCCTTCTTCCCGCTCACGGTCGAGTACAAGGAAAAAACCTACGCGGCGGGCAAAATTCCAGGCGGGTTCATCAAGCGGGAAGGCCGTCCGCACGATCATGAAATCCTGGCCTGCCGCATCATCGATCGTTCGATTCGCCCGTTGTTCCCGGAAGGCTTCAAGAACGAAGTGCAGGTGTTCATCTACGTCGTGTCGGCCGACCAGGAGAACGATGCCGACGTGCTGGCGCTGCTGGCCACGTCATTCGCGCTGAACGCCTCAAAGATTCCGTTCATGGGTCCCATCGGGGGCGTGCGCGTGGGACGCGTGCAGGGACACTGGGTGCTGAACCCAACGTTTCAACAGCTCGCGTTCTCCGATCTCGAACTGATTGTCGCCGGCTCGAAAGATTCCATCGTCATGGTGGAAGGCGGCGCGCTGGAAGTCACCGAAGCCGATGTGCTGGAGTCGTTGAAGCTGTCACACGACGGTATTCGCGAGCTCATTGGCATGCAGAACGAACTGCTGGCCAAAGTGCAGCAGCCGAAAATGGAGTGGAAGAAGTCGGAGCCGGCCGAAGCCGTTGTCGAGCGCACGAAGGCCGCCGGATCGGCGCCCATTCGCGCGGCGCTCAATCAGGCCGACAAGCATACCCGTATTCAGGCCATCGAAAAGGCGAAGCACGCCGCCGCTGAACTGCTGGCTGTGGAGTTCCCCGACAACGCAAAGGACATCAGCGCGGCGCTCGGTGACATCGAATACAACGAGTTGCGGGCGCAAGTGCTCACCACCGGATTGCGCGTTGATGGACGCAAGCCCGACGAAGTGCGCGCCATTTCCATCGACACCACCGTGTTGCCACGGGCGCATGGTTCGGCGCTCTTCACGCGTGGCCAGACGCAGGCGCTCGTGGCCGCGACGCTGGGTACCGCGAAGGACGCGCAACGGCTCGACTCCATCAACGAAGCGGGCGAAACCACCCGTTCGTTCATGCTGCACTACAACTTCCCGCCATTCTCCACGGGCGAAGTGCGTCCGATGCGCGGCACCAGTCGTCGCGAAATCGGCCACGGCAATCTGGCCGAGCGCGCGCTGCAAGGTGTGCTGCCGGACTTCGCCGACTTCCCGTACACGATTCGTATCGTCTCGGATATCCTCGAGTCGAATGGTTCTTCCTCGATGGCCTCCATTTGTGGAGGATCGCTGGCGTTGTATCAGGCCGGCGTTCCCATGCGCGCGGCTATCGCCGGCGTCGCGATGGGACTCATCAAGGAAGGGAAGAAATATGCGATTCTGACCGACATCCTCGGCACCGAGGACCACCTCGGCGACATGGATTTCAAGGTTGCCGGCACCAAGAGCGGCATCACGTCCATCCAGATGGACATCAAGATCCAGGGTTTGGATCTGAAGATCATGAAGGAAGCGCTGGC
>JANMRE010000769.1:0-16521 GCA_031370885.1 Gemmatimonadaceae bacterium | reverse complement strand
TCGAACACCACCACCACATCGACCGCTTCCAGTGCGGCCAGGACGTAGGCGCGCTCGGCGGTGGAACGAATCGGACGCGTGGGACCCTTCAACCGCTGGACCGATGCGTCACTGTTGAGGCCAACGATGAGCGCCTCGCCTTCCCGACGGGCGCCGGTGAGCACATCCACATGACCTGGATGCACGAGATCGAACACGCCGTTCGTGAAGACGACCGCGCCCGACACCTGCGACCGCCATTGTCGTGCCGTCGACCAATCCATGACCTTGGATGCCGGTGCACGCGGTGCGACCCGCGTTACCATTGCGACTGCATGCCTTCCACCACCTGCGTGATAAACGTTTCGATGGCGGTGCGACGACCGCTCGCCTCACCACCTTCGGGATACTGGCCTTCACTGGACACCCCCTTCCGCGTGTACAGCGACCGACCCGTCGTTTGATCGATGATCTCGATATCGATCACCAACTGAAGCCGACGTCGCGTTGAGGTGGTCTGGCGTGGATCGGCACTGACGCCGGCCGGCAGATCGACCTCGTAGCGAACGATCGTGCCACGCACTACCACATCGGCCTTCTGCTCCGGTGCTTCGCGCAGACTGAGTCGATCGCGCATGCCCTTGCGCACTTCCTCGAGCACTTCGCGCTGCACGTCGGAGGATGCCGTTTGATTGTCAAAGGGTTCGACCGCTACGGAACGCAAATTGCGCGGCAACCCGCCACCACCGGAAAAGCCATACAGGCAACCGGCCGCGACCAAGGGCATGGCCAGCACCAGATGACGCAGGCTACGGACGGCGCCAGATGGCGTCATCAAATCCCTCGACGGTAAGTGTATCGGTGACCGCAATGCGCAGGCTGCGATTGGCCCGCTCATGAACATACCGCAGTTCCCACTGCCCCGTTGATCCACGCTGCCGTGTGATCCACTCAATCACCTTGCCGCCTTCGATGCGGTCCACGCGCGCCATGGCAGTGCCAGCGAAGGTTACCCGCCAGGCCCGACCACCCGACTGTGAGGCATCACCGCCACGAAGGACGCCGAGATCGGCTCGCAGCGTGTCCCCATCGACCCGCGCCACGGTATCGCGCGTCGGGGGCACTGCCAATCGCCCCAACGCCGCCCAGAGCAACGGCACCGGGGGCAGAAACCGCCGCACCAGATCGATTCCGGGTACGGTGAGTGAATCGCCAACCAGTATCGCATAGCCACCCGCCATGCCGTTGCGCAGGAAGAAATCGAGACGCGCGCGATCGGGGGCGGCGGCGCGCACGACGCCGTCACCACTGGCCTCGAACGTTTCGTCCTTGTAGCTCCACGTGAAGCGCAGTTGCTGCGGTTTCGGGGGCAACGTGGTGGGGGGCAGCACGCTGCGAGTGACAGTGCCGCGCAACGGCCGCACGGCCGGCGCACACGCCACCACCACACATGCCGCCGCACACGCCAACAGGCCGCGCGTCATCGGCTGTCGATTCGAATCATACGATCTCCTTGCACAATGCGGTCGAGTACGTCAAAGCCATCGACGATACGACCAAAAACGGTGTAGCCGCCATCGAGATGCGGTTGCGCCGAGTGACACAGATAATACTGACTTCCTCCGGTGTCGGGTCCCGACGTCGCCAGCCCCAACGCGCCTCGATCGTGCCGACGTCGTGAATAACTCTCACGCAACGAGAAGCCCGGCCCGCCGCTCCCGTCGGCGCGTGCAGCCCCGTCCTGAGCGACGAAATTTGGTACCACACGATGGAATGCGGTGTTCCGATAGAATCCGGATGCGGCCAGTCGCAAGAATGCTTCCACTATGAGTGGCGCGTCGGCTCCGAACAGTTCGATGGTAATGTCGCCGCGTTCCGTATGGATGATCGCCCGCGGTTGTCGAGCGCCGGGTGCAACCCACTGACGGACCAGGCGTTCATACTCACCGATCGGGCGCCCGTCCGCAGCGGGCTCGGTGCGCGCCCACGCCGACATCGGTGTGACATTCGACACGAGGCGCCGCTCGGCAACCGGAGCGTCACCACTGAACGCGGCCAGTCGCCGTCGCTGCGTCGCATCAATACGCAGACTGTCGCGATTCCATGTCGCCGCCAGCAATCGCAACGCCGCAGTTCGCGCATCACGGTCACCCCCCTGCGACTCTCGCTCGTACGCGGCTATCGCGAGAGTCACGTCTTCCGCGCTCGCCCGTCGCGCCAGTACCGTAAGTGCGGCAGCGCGCACCTGCACATCGGCATCAGCGAGGGCGAACTGCACGACTGCACGGACCGACGTGTCACTGGCGGAGGGCGGAATAATAAGGAGCGCATTGGCGCGCACGCGGGCATCGCTGTCGCGGCCAAACTCGCGGGCCAACGCCAGTCGATCGGACTGTTCATCGGCGGCGCGGACGTCAAGCACGGCATTGCGTCGACGCCAGTCGGGATGACGGCTCCATTCTGTTTCGCCGAACGCGAGCGTTGTCATTCCCGCGGCGCGGGCTGCCGAGAGCAGCTGCTGCCGTACGCGAAATGTGGTATCGCGATCCCACGCTCTCCGCCACGCCTCAGAATCGCGCAGCAACACCAGCTGCAGGCCCTCCGAGGCCGCCACGCGCACGTTCGCATTTATGTCGCCGAGTGCCCGCTCCACGTCGTGCAGCGACACGGCGCCGTAGGATGCGATACTGCGCGACGCGTTCATGCGCACGCGCGCGCTGGCGTCGGTGAGCAGGACCGTCAACGCGGCACGCGCCATCGTCGCCAGCGAATCGCCGACGGCCGATTTCGCGAGGCCGCGCGCGACATGCTGACGCGTTTCCTCGTCAGCGTGCGACCGCACCGTGAGTAACGCGCGAACACCCCCCGGCAGTCGCTGTCGACCGATCACGTACGCCGCGGCGCGCACCGACTCGTTCGCCGTGTCCGCCAACCACGGTAGCACCGTCGCCAGCGGAACCGGTCGCAACTTCACGGTCGACACAAGGAGCGCTGCGCGCACCGCGGCACCGCGTTGCGCTGCGGCGCTCATGAGGAGCGGTTGCGAGACGCCCTCGCCCAACGCGATTGTGACCACGGCGCGTGCTGGTTCACCGATTTCTCCGAGCGCCCAGGCCGCTTCGGTAGCCACCGCGTCGGGTGCTCCCGCCAGCGCGCGCGCCAGCGACGACACGCTGCCCGTGTCTTTTGCGACGCCCAATGCGAATGCGGCGCTGGCCGCCACCATCGTATCGGGGTCAACCAACAGGCGTCGCACGGTGGCGTATCGCGCCCGCAGTTTTATCTGTCCCACGGCCAGGGCGCCCCGCGCACGACGTGCACCACTGGGATCGCGCAGCACCGCATCAAGCACCGTCGTGTCGGCGCGACGCGTGTCCAGCATCTGCAACAGTCGCGCATCGAGCAGCGTCCCGCGATCGGCACCACGATCGGTTACCGGCGTGGTGGCAACGCCGCCCCGTGAACAGCCTACGGCCATCATGAGCACGAACAGCGCGAGATTGACGACACGAACTTCAAGCGACATGGTGCATTCTCGCAGTGTCATGGTGATGGTTCGCGTAGCCCGTTCGAGACCACCGCGCGGAGCGGCGCGAGCACAGTGGCCGGCAAGGAGACCAGACGGCCGGCGCCCGAGAGCGACACCAGGGCCGTCGTGCCCGAGACCAGAAGCGCATCGGTGTCAACATGCAGAATCCGATATGCGAAGGTCAGGCCGCGAGACCGCGCGTCTGTCACACGCGTGTGGACGCGAATGGCGTCGTCGTAACGCGCCGATGCATGAAAGCGCAGCGCGACCCCGGAGACCGCCAGCCGCACGCCGTCACGTTCCATCTGGGCGTAGGACGCGCCCAACGCGCGAATAAAGTCGGTGCGACCGATTTCGCACCACACCAGATAGTTGGCGTGATAGACCACACCCATCTGATCGGTCTCGGCGTAGCGCACGCGGAGTTCGGAAACGGTTTCGAACGGCATGGTGGAAGATGTCGTGAGCGCAGGGGTGTCCTCAAGGCGCGCCGCAGAGTTTGTCGTGGGATGCTCGCCACATTAGACTGCCACCGTGCTTCCCACGCCGTGTTACGTGATCGGTGACGCCCATCTCGGAGTAGCCGCGCCCGACACTGAACGTGCGCTGCTCGCTTTTTTGCGCGCCATGCCGTCCAGAGCCCGCTCGCTGGTCATCATGGGCGACCTGTTTGATTTCTGGTTCGCCTGGCGTCACGCCATGCCGCGCTGTGGCTTTCGTGTGCTCGCGGCCATCGCGGACCTCCGAGACGCCGGCGTCGAGGTGCTCTGGATCGGCGGCAACCACGACTGCTGGAGCGGGGACGCGTTGATGATCGAAACCGGCGTCGTGTACTCGCTCGATCCATGGCGCGATCGAATAGGTGACTGGCCCGCGCTGCTGGCGCATGGTGACGGCCTGCGGGCCAAGGAAGACGCAGCCTATCGCCGGCTGCGAACCGTGCTGCGCAATCCGCTGGCGATCAAGGCCTTCCGTTGGCTGCATCCGGACCTTGCCACCCGCGTTGCGGGCTCGTCTTCCGATACCAGCCGTCACCGACGCGCGGGCGACGCCGGCCGCGGACTCCTCGCCGTGGCCACGTCGGCGCTGCTGGCGCCCGACGGTCCGCAGTTGGTTATTCACGGTCACTCGCACGTCCCGACGCTGCAACGCGTGGGGCGCGGTTGGTACGCCAACGCGGGCGCGTGGTATCTGGATCGTCAATTCCTGCGCATCGACGACTCCACGATCACGCGCGCCGTGTGGAGTGAATCAGGAGAAGGCAACGTGCTCGACGCGGGCCATCGTGTTGTCGAGGAAGCGCCGACCGAGCACGAGGAACCGACCGGGCGAATCTGACGCGACGAATCGGATGTTGGACGCCGCGTCCGATTGGGCCAGCAGGTCCGCCTCCGCGAGTACGCGATGGGTTTCGACGGCTGTCTCGGCCGCGCTGTCAATCAGGCGCACCCCTGGCCCCACGACGTCGGCAATGATCGTCGCCAGCAGCGGATAGTGCGTGCATCCCAGGACCAGCGTGTCGATGCGCGTCTCCGACAGCGCGCTGAGGTATTCGTGAACGATCAGTCGTGTCACGTGGTGATCAATCCACCCTTCCTCGATAAGCGGCACGAGGAGCGGACAGGCCCTCGTATGAACCACCAGTTCGGGCGACAAAACCTTGAGTGCACGCTCGTATGCACCGGAGGCAATCGTGCCCGACGTGCCGATGACGCCTATGGGGCCGCCGTCGGTTGCGCGCACGGCGGCACGCGCACCGGGTTCGACGACGCCGATGACCGGCACGGGAATGACTTCGCGAAGATGCGTCAAGGCGTGCGCCGTGGCGGTATTACAGGCGATCACGATGAGCTTGACCCCTTCGCCCGCGAGCCATTGCGCGATCTGGGCCGCGTACTGCCGCACGGTATCGGGACTCTTGGATCCATACGGCACGCGTGCCGTGTCTCCGAAATAAATGAGCGACTCGTTCGGCAGACGCGCCTGCAACGCACGGACGACGGTCAAGCCACCCAATCCCGAATCAAACACACCGATAGGCGCGTGCGCGGAACTCACCAGCGCAGGGTCGCCACGGCCATGACGCCACCGACACTGGGCAGCGCCGACAGCGACACGGGCACGTCCCACAGTTGCGCCGCGACAAACGCGTCAGCGCCAGCGAACAGATGATTGAACGCTACCACCGCCAACCAATCCTCGACATGCAGTTGCCGCGTTTTCCCAAGTTCGGACGAGTAGCGATTGGTGAAGATGCCAGTCTTGGTCAACTTGTCGCCGGCGACGATGAAGTCCGACGGCAGCGTATCGATGCGATATCGACGAACCTCCCGCAGATCGGCCTGACTCCGTCGCACCATGGCGATTGCCGCGAGTTCGACACTGGCGAACAACGCGCCGGATGTTCCGCGGTCCAGTCGCGACTGCCCGAAGCCCGGCAACACAAACGAGTACATAAACGCGCGACGTGGCGTGAGCGGAGGGGTGAGTCGCGTGACGACGCGCGGACGCGGGACGGCCGCCACCGTGGTGTCACGCGCGACTTGCGCGTGCGCAGTGTCGGTGGCAAGCGCACTTGCCAGCACGGCGACCCACAGGCGATTCAGGCGCGGCAGCATGCCACCTGCGTACCCCATCGCGCGCGAAACGATCACGTCGAACAGGCCACGCGTCACGGAATCGCGGCGACCGCTTCAATTTCGACGCGCACATCGCGCGGCAGGCCAAACACGGCAACGGTCGACCGGGCCGGACGAGCGTCGCCGAGCACCCGGGCATACACCGTATTCACGGCCGCGAAATCGGCCATGTCGCGCAGGAATACCGTGGTTTTCACGACGTGCGCCCACCCGGTGCCGCCTGCCTCGAGTACGGCCGTCAGATTGGCAAGGACTTGCTCGGTCTGCGCCGCGACATCACCCGACACGACTTCCATCGTCTGCGGATCGAGCGCGATCTGTCCGGCGGTGAACAGGAATCCGTTGGAACGCACGGCTTGCGCATAGGGGCCAATCGCCTTGGGCGCGTGGTCGGTATGAATCGTGTGGACAGTCATCGTGTCAGGGCGAGGGAGTGGGCGGTGCCACATTGCTTGCAGCGAGAGCGGGAAGTCCGAACACCTGACGGGTGTTCTCGACGGTCTGTTCACCGAGGCTCACCACATCAGTGTCGCGTATCGTCGCAATCCGAGCAAGCGTTTCGATCACGTAGGCGGACTCGTTGCGCTTCCCGCGGAAGGGCACGGGCGAGAGGTAGGGGGCGTCAGACTCCATCAGCAGGCGGTCGTCAGGCACCAGCCGCAACAGCGGCTGATCGTGCCACGACGCGAATGTCACGATGCCGCTGAAGGACAGGTACCATCCGGCGGCGAGCCCGGCTTCGGCCAGCGCGGGCGTCCCGGTAAAGCAATGCAGTACGCCCTGTACGCCGGCCGACTGTGCGTCACGCAGCACGTCCATCGTATCGGATTCGGCGTCACGGGTGTGCAGCACGATTGGTCGGTGAAGTTCAGCGGCCAGCGCGATTTGTTCGGCGAGGACGCGACGCTGCTGCGCGCGCGGCACGTGATCGTAGTGGTAGTCGAGTCCACACTCTCCCACAGCAACTGCCCCAGCGGCCACGGCCTCACGAATGGCCGCACCATCGCGCGCCGCATCCCACGTGTTGGCGTCGTGCGGATGCACCCCGCACGTGTGGAACACGAAACCGGGATGTCGCGCGGCAATGTCTTGCGCGCGACTCGCGGCGTCGGGTGATTCGCCGATACAGACGAGGGCCCGCGCACCAGCGGCGCGGGCCCTTGCAATCACCGTGTCAGCATCAGCGGCGAACGCCCGATCGGCCAGATGCACATGACTGTCGGCGAAGGCGGCCGTGGAGGTCATCGCCCGGTGCCCCCCTGTGATATCGAGCGTCAGCGCGCCTTCACACGATTGCCGCCGCGTACAACCGGTGACGTTGGCGGCGCCGGTGTCGCCGCCTCGGCACCGGCGCGCATAGCCCGACTCTGCGCTTCCGCTGCACCGCGCGGATAGCGCGACTCGATGTACATGAGGATCGGACCGGCTACGTAGATGGACGAGAACGTCGCCACGAACACGCCAAAGGCCATGACCCAGGCGAACGGACGAATCACTTCACCGGCGACCAACAGCAGCGCCAGTGTCGCGGCCAATGTCGTGGCGTGCGTCATGATGGAGCGCGGCAGCGTTTCATTGATGGAGCGATCCAGCACCTCGGGCAACGACTCGCCCTTGCGAATCTTGCGCAGGTTCTCGCGCACACGATCAAAGATGATGATGGTGTCGTTGGCCGAGTACCCCAACAGCGTGAGGATGGCCGCAACTACCGTGAGCGACACCTCGATGTTCATCAGTTTGATAAACGCAAACGTGACGAGAATATCGTGCGTGGTGGAGAGCACTGCGGCGAGTCCGAAGCGCCAGTCGAATCGAATGGCCAGGTAAATGAGCGTGAACAAGGATGCGAGCAGCATGGCCTTGATGGCCCCTGAGCGGAGTTCACTGCCCACCTTCGGTCCCACGGCCTCCGTACGCCCAACCGACACGGCGTTGGCGCCGTACTTCTGCTTGAGGGCAGTTTCGATTTTCCGGGAAATCCCCTCGGCACCAGCGTCCTGCGTCTGCACCTGCTTTGCCTCGCGCGCCCGAATCGTGTAATCGACCTCGGTGCCAAATTGCTGAATTTCGGCGCCGGCAATGCCGGCCTGGTCGAGCGTGGAGCGCAGGACTGCCACGTCGGGTGGCTGCTTGAACTGCACTTGCATCAACGTGCCACCGGTGAACTCAATGCTGTAGTTCGGGCCGCCGGTGATGCCGTACGTTGCCAGTCCGGCCGCGATGAACGCGATGGTCAGGCCGGCGGCAAGGCGCCAATGCTTGAGGAAGTGATACGTGGTATTGTGGAAGATGCGAATCATGGCGTTCTCAGATGCTCAAAGTCTGGACGCCGCGTGAGCGGCTAAGCCAGAGCAGGAAGAAAGTCTTGCTGACAAAGAGCGCCGCGAAAAGCGATGCAATGAGGCCAGCAACAAGCGTCACGGCGAATCCGCGCACCGGCCCCGTGCCATACTGGTACAACACCATCCCAGACAGAATCGTTGTTGCCGATGTGTCGATGATGGCGCTGAGCGCATGGCGGAATCCTTCGTCGATGGAAAGGCGGACGGACTTGCCGTGGTCGAGTTCTTCGCGGATGCGCTCGAAGATGAGCACATTGGCATCGACCGCAATGCCCACGGAGAGCACGAAGCCCGCCAGACCGGGCAGGGTCAGCACGGCGTGGAATCCCGCCAGCATGGCGAGCGTGTATACCAGATAGAGCACCAACGCGATGACGGCGAGGAAACCGGCGAAGCGATAGTAGCCAATGAGAATGCCGATAATCAGTACCATCGCGATACCGAGGGCGAGGATGCCATTCCGGATCGAGTCGGCGCCCAGACTCGCGCCGATGGTGCCGTATTGGGCGACCTTGAGCGGCACGGGCAACGCGCCGGCGCGCAGCACGAGCGCCAAGTCCTGCGCCGCCTGCAGCGAACCGCCGCCCAGCGTGATCTGACCGTTGCGTCCGATGGCGCTGTTGAGCACGGGGGCCGTGACGACCCGTTGATCGAGCACCACCGCCATGTTGTCCTTCACGTGCTTGCCCGTCTCACTCTTGAAACGCCGCGCACCTTCGTTGTTCAGCGTGAACTGCACCACGTTGCCCTCCACCGGATCGGTGTTGGGACGCGCATCGGTGAGCACTTCACCGGTGATGATCGGACGCGAGTCGACCACATACAGCGCGTAAAAACGCTGCGCGCCATTTACCAGCGAATCGACACCCCACAGCATGGTCTTGCCGGGCGGCATGGCGTTCTGGATAGCCGGCAACGTCAGTGCCTGGCTGATGGCGGAGTACGCCGCTTCCGGGATGATATACATCCCGGCCATCTGGCCCGGCTGCACATTGGTGGAAAAGAGTCCGCCCGGTACCGGCTTGGTGGCCGCACTGTCCTTTCCGGTGCTGTCTTTCCCCGTTGCGGCAACGATCTTGCCGGTACTGTCCCTGGTGGTGTCCTTCTTCTGTGTGAGCAGCGACGAGACCCCAGTTGACTTCGCGGTATCGCCGCCCACCTTGGTGGTCGCCAACGCCAGACCGGCCTGTCGCGCGATCTCGTCGAAGCGCGGTATGACGCGCTCAAACGACTGCGTCTTGTCGACAATCTGGAACTGGAGAAACGCGGCCTTCTGCACGAGTTCGAGCGCCCGTTCGGGGTCATCGATGCCCGGCAGTTCCACGATGATGCGATTGTCGCCTGCTTTTTGCACGACCGGCTCGGAGACGCCGAATTCGTCAATACGCTGACGCACCACCTTGAGCGCGCGATCGAGCGCTTCGGACTTGTCGACGACGGCCTGCTTGGACTCGTCGATCTCCAACTCCAGATGCATCCCGCCCTGGAGATCGAGGCCACGTTTGAGTGGTACGCGCTTGATGGTGTCGTAGACGAACACGCCGTTGCGCTTGACGCGCTCGACGACGGTGCGCGGAAAGAGATACCACGCGGAAACCGCGAGGAGTCCCACAATGAGCGCGAGGCGGTACTTCAGGTTCGCCATCGATGCCGGTGGCCAGGGGTGGATGGTGGATGGTGCACGCAACGAGCGGACACGCCATCCGGTAAGCATGGTCGCAAACCCAGCAACGTCATGGGGTCGACCAACGGGAACTCGGGTACAGCAGAAGACCGTCGGCGACTCCGGGAGTTCCCCCGCAAGACGCCAAGCCTTGTAACTTAGGGCGTTCTCACGCCATCCGGTAGCTCGCCTGGTCGCTCCGTTGACTCCGGGTTGCGGACAGACGGGTTCAACGCCCTTCTGGCTGCATCTTCGTCTCGTGCCAACTGCCCGGCAAGCGTGGCGGCATCGGCAAATGCGCGTGTATCCCGCAGCCGTTGCACCAGATCGATTCGGACATAGGCACCGTACCAGTCATGCGAGACGTCAAACAGGTGTGCCTCGATCCGACGCACCTCATCGCCGAACGTGGGGCGTGCTCCGAGGTTGAGCATTCCGAGACACTCGCCGTGCGGGGTCTGCACACGAACCGCGTACACGCCATCGGGCGGCAAGAGCTTCTGCGCGTCGGGTGTCTCCAGATTGATTGTGGGATATCCCATCTGGCGACCACGCCGGTCGCCGCCAACCACCCGACCGCTCAGGCAATAGGGCCGCCCGAGCCCTTCAGCCGCGCGGGCCAGATCGCCCTCCGCCACAGCCCTCCGAATGGTGGTCGACGAGACCGCGAGCCCGTCGGGGCCCGCGACGGGCTCCAACACGGTCACGGCAAATCCGCGTTTCTGTCCAAGGCTGCGCAACACGTCAGCGTCGCCCATACGCCCGCGACCAAACCCGTGATCGTGCCCGACCAGCAGCTCCGTCATCGAGAACCGAGCCCGCAGCACGTCATCGACAAACTCTTCGGGGCCAAGTCCCGCCAACGACGGCGTGAACGGCACCACCGCGACATACGAAACGCCGGTCTGTACGAAGATCTCGAGTTTCTCCCTGAAAGTGGTCAGCAGCGGCGGTGCGGCGGCCGGGTTGACCACCTGAAGCGGGTGTGGGTCGAATGTGACGACGACACTCGGGCGTCCCGTTTCGGTTCCCCGCGCGGCGAGCCGCAGCAAGACATCCTGATGTCCGCGATGCATGCCATCGAACGTGCCGACCGTGAGTACCGCTCCCGCTGCGCCGATTGTCAGACCGAGTGGTTCCGGACTTGCGGACAAATTCACGAGTCACCTCCGAGGAGCACGACGCGAGGCTGCCACCGGTCCCCCGCCACGGCATCGACAATGCGATCGGCAATTCCCACGATGTCGCCGTCACGCAGGAGGGCGGCGCGATTACCGGATTGAGTCACCGGTAGCGTGCGCCCCTGTGAAAGTGCCAACAGGGACTGCTCGTGCAGGGGCTCATGCGCCATGGACTCAAGAAACCCGAGCGGGGACACCAATGGAATCTGGCCGTCTGAGATGGCACTCGGCGGCAAATCGTCGAGTCGTACGGCAAGGTCAATCCGTGCCGCACCACTCGCCAGACGACGCAGTTCGGTGCAGTGCGCTGCACTGTGCAGTGCGCGACCCAGATCACGGGCGAGGGCGCGCACATAGGTGCCGCCGGCACACGTGATGCGGACGCGCACCGAATCTTCATGCTGCTCCAGGACCTCCCATCGATGCACGGTCACCAAGGCCGGCGCCAGCCGCACCTCACCCCCGCGGCGCGCTACCGCGTAGGCCCGCTGTCCGTCCACATGCTTCGCGGAGAATGCCGGAGGTACTTGCGCAAAGGTGCCGGTGAGCGCGCCCATCGCCGTATCCACCAACGCGCGGTCGGGCGGAGACGCCACGCGGGTGACGACGCCTGTCCCATCGTCGGTTTCGGTTTCAGCACCGAACAGGATAACAGCTTCGTACACCTTCGGCTCGCTGGCCAGGTACGGAAGCAGGCGTGTGCACTGACCAACCGCGATGACCAGGAGACCGGTTGCGAAGGGATCGAGCGTGCCCGCGTGCCCGACGCGGCGCGTGCGCGCGGCGCGTCGTACCCGACCAACGACATCGTGCGAGCTGATGCCCGCCGGTTTGTCGACGAACAGCAGCCCCATCACGCGATGTTCACTCGGGGCTGCCCGACTCCCGCTCGTTGCGCACCTGCGCGAGCAATTGCTCGATTCGCGACGCGCGTGCGATGCTTTCGTCTGCCTTGAAGTGGATCTCCGGTGCATTGCGCAAGCGTAGCGATTTCCCCAGCAGCGAACGCAGATGCAATGCCGCGCTGGCCAGACCGACAAACGTGGCCTTCACGGCATCGTCATCACCCATGACACTCACGAACACCGTCGCATGTCGAAGGTCGCGGGTAACGTCGACCGCCGTGACCGTTACGAACCCGCGAATGCGCGGATCCTTCGCGCCATCGGCGAGGAACGTGGCGACGCCCTCGCGAATGGCTTCGGCGACACGATCAGGTCGCCGCGGTTCGCTCATGTGGTCTCCTCACGACTTGGCGGCCTGATCAAGCGTACGGGCCACCTCTTCGGTCCGATAGCATTCAAACACATCGCCAACTTTGACGTCGTTGAAGTTTTCGATCCCGATGCCGCACTCGTATCCTTCCTTGACCTCGTTCACGTCGTCCTTGAATCGGCGCAGCGACGCCATGCTGCCGTCGTAGATCTCAACGCCGTCACGAATGACGCGCATGCGTCCCTTTCGACTGATGGTGCCGCTCCGCACAATGCACCCCGCAATAACGCCAACGCGCGCCACCTTGAACGTCTCGCGCACCTGCGCTTCGCCGTACACCACTTCGCGCGATTCCGGTCGCAGCATCCCTTCGAGCGCCAACTTCACATCGGCGACCGCTTCATAAATGATGCGATACAGCTTGATGTCCACGCCTTCGCGCTCGGCCGCCGCGCGCGCGTTGTTGTCGGGTCGCACATGGAATCCGATGATGATGGCGCCCGAGGCCTTGGCCAGCAGGATATCGCTTTCGGCAATCGCCCCAACGCCACGGTGGAGGATCTCCACCTGTACTTCCGGATTGGACAACTGTCCGAGTGCGTCGGCCAACGCTTCAGCCGGACCGCCCTGATCGGCCTTGATGATCAGGCGCAACTGCCGCTTCTGTCCCGCCGCCGCATGCGACATGAAATCTTCCAGCGACACGACGCCACGGGTTGTGCGGCGACTCTTCGCTTCGCGATCGAGTCGCTCGCGTCGCTGCGCAATCTCACGTGCCGCCGACGCGTCTTCCACAACGAGCAGTTGATCGCCCGCCATCGGAACGCCGGTCAGTCCGAGGATCTGCACCGGAATGGCCGGACCGGCTTCCTTCACCGGCTTGCCACGCTCGTCGAGCAGCGCCCGCACGCGGCCGGAATAAATGCCGCAGATGTAGTCGTCACCGACTCTGAGCGTACCGTTTTGCACCAGCACCGTCGCGACGGGACCCTTGCCCTGATCGAGCTGCGCTTCCACGACCGAGCCGATGGCACGCCGAGACGGATTGGCCTTGAGTTCGAGGATGTCGGCCTGCAGGAGGATCTGGTCAAGCAGTTCGCTGACACCAGTGCCCTTTTTGGCCGAGATCTCGGAGTGCAGCACCGTGCCGCCGAAATCTTCGAGTACGACATCGTGCTGAAGCAGGTCCTGTTTGACCTTGGCGATGTCGGCCGTTGGCAAATCGACTTTGTTGATCGCAATGATGATGGGCACACCCGCGCTCTTCGCGTGGGAGATCGCTTCGACGGTCTGCGGCATGACCTGGTCGTCGGCCGCGATCACGATGACAACAATGTCCGTGACTTGCGCACCGCGCGCGCGCATGGCCGTAAATGCTTCGTGACCGGGTGTATCGAGGAAGGTGATTTGGCGGTTGTTGCCCACCTGCACGTGATACGCGCCGATGTGCTGCGTGATGCCGCCCGCTTCGCCTGCGACGACATTGGCTTTGCGCACATAGTCGAGCAGCGACGTCTTGCCGTGATCGACGTGGCCCATGATGGTGACAACCGGCGGACGCGGCCGCAAATCCTCGGGCGCATCGACCTCCACGTTTTCGAGGAGATCCGCCGAGTAGTCGCTTTCCTTGACCGCTTGAAAACCAAACTCGCTCGCGATCAACTCGATCTGATCGAAATCGAGACGCTGATTGATGGTGACCATCAGGAACAGCGTCTTGAATGCAAAGCCGACGATCTGCGTGGCCGAGATGCCCAACGTTTGCGCGAGTTCCGAGACCGTGATGAACTCGTTGACGCGAACGGTTTTCCGCTCGCGTTCGACGGCCGCCACACGCTGCGACTCCATCTCCTCGCGCATATCGGTTCCGAAGCGCCGTCCGCCGCGTCCACGCGCCGCCGGACCGCGCATCGCGGTCATCGTCTTGGAGATATTCGCACTCACGGCTTCCTGATCGACCGACCCACGCTTCCCCTTTTTGCCACGGCGAGGCGTCTGGGCACTCGCGGCGATCCCCGCGTTCTGTCCGCCCTGCTGACCTCCACCCTGACCACTCTGTCCGGCCGTTGGCGCCGCAGCACTGGGCATGCTGGGTCGACGATCGTCGCGACGTTGACCCTGTCCGAGTCCGCCACCAGGAGCGGCGGACGCGATGGGGCGCGCCGATCCGAAATTCGGTGACCCTCCCGAGCCAGCACGCGGGCGTGGTGCTCCCGGGACGACTGGCCGCGGGCGCGGCCGATCGGGCGCGAGCGATACCGGCACGGGCGTAGTAGACGCGGGTGCAGGGATGACCGCCGGAGGTGCCGCCGGGGCCGTCGCGGCGACCGGACGCTTGGCTTCGACGATTGCCGGTGTCGCCATCGCAGGTGTCGGCAACTCGGGCGTCGCAGTAGCCGGTGGCGCCTCGATTTCGGCTTGGGTGGACGGCGTTGGCGATTCGACCACCACCTGTTCGTCAACACGCGCGGGCGTTTCTGCCGCGGTCTGAACGGGCACCGTGGGCTCGAGCGAACCCGGTTCCCTTTCAGCAACCGGTTCGACAGTCGGTTTCGACGGCGTTTCTGTTGCGATCCCGACTTCATCAACCACCGGAACGTCGGTCGCTGCGTCGATGCCGTCCACCAAACCATCGGTCTCCGAGCGACGACGACGACGAACCGAATGCGCGACGGTCTCGGTTTGGACTTCGGGCACCGGCACTTCTGGCGCCGCCCCCGTCCGACGACGACGTGGCACGGTGGCGGGTACGGGCTGCGCCTTTTCGGCGCGCACGCGCTTTTCGCGCTCCCAGCGGGCGCGAATACGGGAAACCTGGTCGTCAGTGAGCAGCGACAAATGGCTGCGCACCGGAACGTCCATCTGACGCAGCAGCGCGATCACCTCGTCCGCCGAGATGCCGAACTCACCCGCCATGTCATGTACACGAAGCTTGCTCAACCCGTCCTCCTACCGCGAAACGCGCGTCGCGTCGCCCGCCGAGGTTGCCCCGGCCACGGCGCCACGGATACCGCGCGCCAGCGCCTGATCTACGATACCGACAGCAGCAGTCGTGTCACGACCCACTGCGCCGCCCAACTCGGCCGCACTCGGCCACTCGATAACGTCTATGTTCCGGGCGCGAAGGACCGGCATCACCTTGTCGAGGCTGTGCCGTGACACGTCGAGTGCCACCACCGCCAACTGCACGATGCCCTTCAACGTTTCAAGTCGCACCCGTTCCGCGCCAACCACAACCAACCGGCCACGAACGCCGAGTCCAAGCAACCCCAGCACCTTCCGACGCGTGGTTTCGTCCAGTACAGCGCCACTGATGGTGCTCACCCCGGTCGAGTATCAGCCGACGACTCACCGTCGCCGTCCTCTTCCATGGTCAACTCATCGATAATGGCCATGATCCGATCGGCCTCGACCGGCGCGATACCTGGCAGTCGCAGCAAGTCATCGCGATCCAGATCGAGAATATCGTTCAGCGTGCGGTACCCCGCTTCAGCGAGCACCGCCACCGTGGACGTCTCGAGCCCTTCGATCTCATTCAGCGGCACATCGGCGTCCGCATCGCCCTCCTCAGGCAGCGGGGCAAACAGCGGTGCTTCGCCTCCCTTCTCCATCCACTCGCGACTGGAGTACAGGTCGATTTTCCAACCTGTGAGTTCCGACGCCAGTCGTACGTTCTGCCCATTGCGACCAATGGCGAGTGAGAGCTGATCTTCGTCCACGACGGCCTGAATTGTCCGGGTCACCGTGTCGCTGAACACGCGGGCAACGCGGGCTGGCGCGAGCGCCAGTTTGGCGAACCGCTCGGGGTCTGGAGACCACGGCACGATGTCGATGCGCTCGCCACCGAGTTCGTTCACGACCGCCTGCACGCGCGATCCCTTGAGGCCGACGCAGGCGCCGACCGGATCGACTGCGTCATCACGGGACGTGACGGCAATCTTGGTGCGGCTTCCGACTTCACGAGCGGCCGCCT
>JANMRE010000734.1:0-13023 GCA_031370885.1 Gemmatimonadaceae bacterium | reverse complement strand
CGCGTCGTACCGCTCCGGCGCGGTCGACTTCATGACGGTGCTGGAAAATCGCATGACGGTCAATCGATACCATGAGGAACTGGTGACACTCACGGCCGACGAGGGTCGTGCGTGGGCGGAACTCGAAATGCTGCTCAGCCGCGCGCTTCTCGCGCCAGCGGGGACACGGTGATGCCTGACCGTCCTGTGCAACCGGACCTTCGTGCGAGTGAGCCAGTAGTGCGCTCCCGTGCAAGTCGGCTTACCCGCACGTCCCTGATCATCCTTCTGCCCGTGCTGGCCATTGTGGTCGCGTGGTGGGCAACGCGTCCGGCGCCTCCGTCGTCCGCCTCGAAAGGGCCGACCGTCGATCATGCGGCGATGGGCATCAGCAGCGGAGACAGTGCGCGTCCCATCACGCTGGATGTGGAGAGTGCTCGACGCATTGGCGTGACGTTCGCGGCGGTCACCGAGGAACCACTCGGGCGCGAGGTGCGTACCGTCGGTCAAGTGGTGGTTGATGAGACGCGACTGCGTACCATCTCCCTTAAGGTCGATGGATGGGTAGAGCGTTTGCATGTGAACTACACCGGCCAGCATGTCGCGCTCGGCGCGCCCTTGCTGACGATCTACTCGCCCATGCTCGTGACGGCGCAGGAGGAATTGCTGCTCGCGCGTCAGCTCATGCGCGATGTCGCCGCAGGGACCGGAGAAACGCGGGACGCAGCCGCCGACCTGATGCAAGCGGCGCGGAGACGGCTGCGGTGGTGGGATATTTCTGAGGAGGAGATCACGCGCATTGAGCGCACGGGCACGGCACAGCGCACGCTCACGCTCTACGCGCCGGCTGGTGGCGTGGTGCTCGAGAAGAACGTCACCGTGGGCCAGCGCGTCATGGCCGGCGAGCCGCTGTATCGCGTTGCTGATCTCTCAAGCGTATGGGTCGACGGCGAAGTGTATGAACGTGATCTGGCCGCTATGCGCATCGGACAACGTGCGACCGCGACGTTCGACGCGTTGCCAGGCGCACAAATGGTGGGGCGGATCGCGTATGTGTATCCGACACTGTCGGCCGACACACGCACCGCGCGGGTCCGGGTATCGCTCCCGAATCCACGCGCGGTCCTCAAGCCCGGCATGTACGCGACGCTGGTGGTCGCAAGCGATGCGCGCGGACGCGTCCTGACGGTCCCGCGTGGAGCGTTGCTTTCGACAGGCGCACGTCAGTTGGTGTTTGTGCGGCTGCCAAACGGCGAGATCGAGCCGCGGGCGGTCGAGGTTGGCGCCACGTCTGACGACCGCGTCGACATTCTTCGCGGCGTCGCACTCGGCGACACCGTCGTCGCGTCGGCCACCTTTCTCATTGACGCCGAGTCGAATCTTGGGACGGCCATGGGTGGCATGGGCAACATGCCCGGAATGGATGTGAAGAAGCCGCTCGCGTTGCCACCAAAGGTGAATGCAGCGCCCTCAGGTCAACCGCCTACCACGAAACCAACGAAGCCCGCGACACCGCCAACGCCGGGAGAGCAGGCACGATGATCCGCCGAGTGATTGCGTGGTCCGTGCACAATCGGTTCATCGTGTTGCTGCTGACGGGGGCGCTCGCACTGGGCGGAGTATGGGCGGTTCGCTCGATACCGCTGGAGGCATTGCCGGACCTCTCCGACGTACAGGTTATCGTGCAGGCCGACTTTGGTGAGCAAGCACCCCGCATTGTCGAGGATCAGGTCACGTATCCCATTGCCGCCGAAATGCTGAAGGTGCCGGGCGCGCGCACGGTGCGTGGATACTCGTTCTTCGGTGTGTCGTTTGTGTATGTGATCTTCGAGGACGGCACGGATCTCTACTGGGCGCGAACGCGGGTCCTCGAGTACCTGAGCGGGCTGCGCAGCAAACTCCCAAGCGCTGTCTCGCCCACATTGGGGCCGGATGCGACGGGTCTCGGATGGGTCTATCAGTATGCGCTCGAGGACACGAGCGGACGGTTGGATTTGGCCGGACTTCGCAGCGTGCAGGATTGGTATCTCCGATATGTGCTCACAGCGGTTCCGGGCGTAGCCGAAGTCGCCAGCGTCGGCGGGTTTGAGAAGCAATATCAGGTCGACCTGGACCCGGCCAAACTGCTCGCCTACGGGGTGCCCATTACTCGGGTCATGAGTGCGATTCAGAGCGCCAATAGCGACGTCGGCGCGATGGTGATGGAGCTTTCGGAGCGCGAGTACATGGTGCGCGGGCTCGGCTATCTCACGGGCATCGGCGACATCGAGAACGTGGTGGTGAGCGTCAGCGCGTCCGGCACGCCCGTCCGCGTCGCCGAACTGGGTCGTGTGACCATCGGTCCGGCCGTTCGACGCGGTATCACCGATCTCGATGGCCGAGGCGACGCGGTCGGTGCCATTGTCGTAATGCGCTTCGGCGAGAATGCGCTGGCCACGATCCAGCGCGTGAAAGCCGCGCTATCGCAGGCGCAGAGTGGCCTTCCGCCCGGTGTCGTCGTGCGGCCGGTTTACGACCGCAGTACGCTCATCGAAGAAGCCGTCTCCACCGTGCAAAAGACGTTGGTGGAAGAAGCGATCATCGTCGCGCTCATTTGTGTGGTGTTTCTGCTGCATGCCCGGTCGGCGCTGGTGGCCGTCGTGACGCTGCCGATCAGCGTGCTCATCGCGTTCCTGGGCCTTCGCGCCTACGGCATTGGCGCGGACATCATGTCGCTGGGTGGTATCGCGATTGCCATTGGAGAAATGATCGACGCGGCGATCGTCATGGTGGAGAACCTTCACAAACATCTCGAGCGTCGCGCGCCTCCAGACGCCACGATGATCGACACCGCGACGCTGAGCACGCAGGAGCGATGGGACATCGTGCTCGCGTCCGCGACCGAAGTGGGGCCGTCGCTCTTTTACTCGCTGCTCATCATCACCGTGTCCTTCATTCCGGTCTTCACATTGGAAGGACAGGAAGGTCGTCTGTTCACTCCGCTGGCACTGACCAAAACATTCGCCATGGCGGCGGCGAGTTTGCTCAGCATCACGCTCGTGCCGGTGTTGATGGGGCTGTTCATCCGCGGGAAAATTCACCGCGAGCAGAGGAATCCGCTAAGCCGTGTCATGATTCGGGTGTATCGGCCGGCCCTGGTGTGGGTTATGGAGCGACGCTGGGCGATGATCAGCGCCGCGGCCGCGCTGCTCATTCTCACGTGGATTCCGTTCCAGCGAATCGGCAGCGAGTTCATGCCGCCACTTGAGGAGGGCACGATCCTGTTCATGCCCACGACGTTGCCCGGGATCAGCGTGGCGCGCGCGCGTGAATTGTTGCGGCAACAAGACGCCATCCTGCGGTCGTTCCCGGAGGTCGCCAGCGTGTGGGGCAAGGCCGGACGTGCCAACACCGCCACCGATCCTGCGGGTCTCGATATGACAGAGACGACGATCTCGCTCAAGCCCACGTCGGCGTGGCGAACAGGCATGACGTACGACCGGCTGGTCGTGGCGATGGATTCCGCGGTGCGTATGCCAGGTGTCACGAATGCATGGACCATGCCAATCAAGGGGCGGATCGACATGCTCGCCACCGGTATCCGAACGCCTGTTGGCGTCAAACTCTACGGGCCAGACCTCGGTGAACTGGAGCGACTGGGGAAGGAGCTCGAAGGACACCTCAAGATGGTACCGGGCACGCGGAGCGCGTTCGCGGAGCGCGCGGTGAGCGGCTACTATCTGGATATTGATATTGACCGAGCTGCGGCCGCACGGCACGGGCTCAACGTCGATGATATCCAGACCGTGATCGCGACTGCCATCGGCGGCATGACGATCACGCAGACCGTCGAAGGGCGTGAGCGCTACGGTGTTCGCGTGCGCTATCCGCAGGAGCTGCGCAACACTCCTGAGCGTCTTGCTGCGGTACTCGTGCCCGTCATGCATGCCGCGCCGCAAGGCCAACGAACCGGTGCGATGTCGAGCGGGAGCACGCGCAGCGCCATGGGGTCTGGGGGTGGCGACGCGACCGGCAATGCGGGTGGCATGTCAGCGGGCGGCACGGCACAGGTGCCACTCGGGCAAGTGGCAACTATCCGGCCAACGGTGGGGCCGATGGTCGTACGAACGGAAGATGCGCAGCCGACCGCCTGGGTCTATGTCGATGTGGCGAATCGCGACATCGGTGGCTACGTCGAGGAAGCCAAACGCGTCGTCGCCCAGGCCATGACACTTCCTCAAGGCTACACGCTCGCCTGGAGCGGACAGTACGAGTACATGGAACGCGCGAAAGCGAAGATGCAGCTGGTCGTCCCCGTGACGCTCGCGCTCGTGTTCCTGCTGTTGTACGTCAACTTCGGCAATATCAGCGAGACATTGATCGTCATGCTCTCAATCCCGTTCACGCTCGTCGGTGGCGTCTGGTTCTTGTGGGCACTCAACTACAACTGGTCGGTCGCGGTCACCATAGGATTTCTCGCACTGGCCGGTGTCGCCGCCGAAACGGCTGTCATCATGATGGTCTACCTCGACAATGCGTGGGAGACTCGGCGTGCGGTTGGACGGCCACTTGGCATGCACGATGTGTATGATGCGGTGATGGAGGGTGCCGTCGAGCGTGTCCGTCCCAAGATGATGACGGTGGCATCAACGATGCTTGGTCTGCTTCCCATTCTGTGGGGCACGGGCACGGGCGCCAGCGTGATGAAGCGCATCGCGGCGCCCATGGTTGGCGGCATGGTCTCGAGTACGCTGCTGACGCTCCTGGTGGTGCCCGCGATCTGGTCGCTGATCAAGCAGCGCGAACTGGCGCGATCGCAGAAGGGCGTGAAGTGACGCGTGACATCCCAGGCCCAAAGGACGAAGTCTGGCACAACCGGTCCGCTGAGGAAGTGCTGGCACATGTTGGTTCTTCCGCGCAAGGATTGTCGGCGCAGGAAGCAACGCGGCGCCTCGCTGCCGAGGGCCCCAATGAACTAGTCGAAGGCAAGCGAACCAGTGCGATCCAGATTTTCCTCGGACAGTTCAAGAGTCTGATCATCTGGGTGCTCATTGCCGCCGGGGTGATCTCTGCGGCGCTGGGCGACACAGTGGACGCCATTGCCATCCTGGCGATTGTCATACTCAATGCGAGCATCGGCTTCTATCAGGAATTTGCCGCAGAGAAGTCCATCGCAGCACTGAAAAAGATGACTGCCGCCGACGCGAAAGTTCGGCGCGACGGGCAAGTCACTGCAATTCCTGCATCGGGCATCGTAACAGGTGACATGCTGGTGCTGGAGGCCGGCGATCTGGTGGCGGCAGATGCCCGGCTCTTCGAAGCGGCGTCACTCAAGTGCATCGAGGCGGCGCTGACCGGCGAGTCAGAGGGCGTGATGAAACAGCCAGAGACGATGACGAAGACCGATGCTCCGCTTGGTGATCGTGCGAACATGGTCTTCATGGGAACGAGCGTCGCGGCGGGCACCGGGCAGGCCGTCGTCGTGGCAACCGCAATGAGGACTGAGCTGGGCCGCATTGCGGGTCTCATCGAGAGCGCGGACACGAAGGATGGTACGCCGCTTCAGCGGAGGCTTGACGCGGTCGGGCGCATTCTCGTCTGGGCGGCGCTGGGCATTGTCGGAGTGCTGTTCGGGCTGGGACTGCTGCGCGGAACAGCGCTGGCCGAGTTGTTCATGACATCGATCAGCCTCGCCGTCGCAGCAGTGCCCGAGGGACTGCCTGCCGTCGTCACGGTGGCGCTTTCTCTCGGGGTGGTGCGCATGGCCCGTCGCCGCGCGCTTGTGCGCAAGCTGGCTGCGGTCGAAACGCTCGGCTCCGCAAGCGTGATCTGCACGGACAAGACCGGCACGTTGACAGTCGGCGAGATGACGGTGCGCGTTCTCTACATTGCGGGTGACAGCTACAACGTCACCGGCGAAGGTTACGGGCCGGAGGGCGAAGTGCACTTCGAGGGCAAGAAAGCAGAAGCGCCGCACGTGGCGCCACTGCTCCAATTCGCGAGCGTCATCCTCGGCTGCAACAATGCCCACGTCGTGCAGGAGGACGGGGCGTGGAAAACCGTCGGCGATCCCACTGAGGGCGCGCTATTGGTTGCCGCGACCAAAGCGGGCGGCAACCGCGAACAGATCGAGAAGGAGTTGCCAAAGCATCACGAGATTCCTTTCGATTCCGACCGCAAACTCAGCGCGGTGATTCGCAAGACGCCGGACGGGAAGCTCCGTGCCTTCATCAATGGTGCACCCGAGGTGCTTTTGGAGCGTTGCACACAGCTCTACACCAGTACCGGGCCTCGCCCGATGGCGGATGAGGATCGCCAGAGCATCGTGGCGCAGAACGCCGCGATGGCGCAGCAAGCCCTGCGCGTACTCGGCTCTGCCTACCGCGACCTGGACAACGCTTTGCCCGGCGCACTCACCGCAGAAGCCGTGGAGCACGATCTCGTGTTTGTTGGTCTGTCGGGAATGCATGATCCGCCGCGTCCGGAGGCCAAAGAGGCCGTCGCACAATGTCGCGCCGCTGGCGTTCGCGTGGTGATGATTACCGGCGACCATCCGCACACCGCGACCGCCATTGCGCGGGAAATCGGTATCGCGTCAGGCGACGATACGGCCATCGCCGGTGTCGAGTTGGATGCGATGACCGACGATCAACTCCGACAGCGCGCGCCGACGATCGCCGTCTATGCTCGCGTCAGCGCCGAGCACAAGCTGCGCATTGTTCGCGCGTTGAAAGCCAATGACGCGATCGTCGCAATGACCGGCGATGGCGTGAACGATGCCCCGGCTATCAAGGGGGCCGACATCGGTATCGCCATGGGCAAGACCGGTACGGAAGTCACCAAGCAGGCCGCGGACATGATCATCACCGACGACAATTTCAGCACAATCGTCGCCGCGGTTGAAGAGGGGCGGGGCATATACGACAACATTCGCAAAACGCTCCAGTACCTGTTGGCCGGTAACACCGGTGAGCTGCTCCTCATGACGATCGCCGTTGTTGCAGGCTTTCCGTCACCGCTGCTGCCGATTCACCTGCTGTGGATCAACTTGGTCACTGATGGATTGCCCGCCCTCTGCCTGGCCGCCGACCCGATTGATCCCGACGTGATGAAACGCGGCCCGCGCCCAAGCGCGGAGCGTATCACGAACCGGAGTTTTCTTCGAACGATGTTTCTCACTGGTTTCCTCACGGCGGGCGTCACCTTCGCCGTCTTCGTGTACGTCCTTCAGACGGAAACGACGGAGATGGCCCGCACATACGCCTTTACCGTATTGGTCTTCGCCGAAATGCTGCGTGCGTTCGGCGCTCGCAGTGAAATCAAGCCGGTCTGGCGGATATCCCTGCTCACCAATGTCAACCTCGTCTTCGTTGTTGTCATCTCTTTCGGTCTGCAGGTGTGGAGCCAACACAACGCGATACTGGGCCGCTTTCTCAAGACCTCAGCCATGTCACTCACTGATTGCTTCTTGCTGCTCACTGTTGGCGCGATCCCGCTGGTTGTCCTGGAGGTTGTGAAGGTTGTGCGGCGTTCCCGGAATGAAACAATCGAACTGGCCCCTCCCAATCCGCACCTGATCCCTTGATCGCCGGTACAATCTGCAGTGTTCGCACGTTCCAGAGTCCCGGTCGCGTGATGACGATGGCCGCAACGCCCATGCCGTCCGTCTCAAGCGAAACGTCATCGCGGGTGGCCAGTCTCGCCGTCGCCGTGTCGCGCAAGGTCGACGCGGTTACCGCTACCGAGCCACTGCATGAGTGGTTTCGGTCAGAGGGTGACGCTCAGATTGTCGCAGCGGCGATCCGACCTTTACAGTATGTAAAACGCGCGGTAAGATCCAGCGCGCGGTCACTATGCGTACCTTCCGTCCACCAGCCGGAGTCTCCCCATGCCCAGCACCCCACGAAAGACCTCACGTCGCCCCCTCGCGCGACTGCTCGCCATGACCGCCGTGGCCAGCGTGGTGGGTGCGGCAACGGCCGCCGCGCACGATTTCTGGATCATTCCGGATATGTTCGCCTTCGCCGCTGATGCCACGGTGCTCGTCAACGGACGCCAAGGGGGAGGCAACTTTCCAGCGGGGACAGCTGTTCAACCTGAACGGGTCGTCGACGCTCGCATCATCGGCGCATCGTCGTCCACGCAGATCACGGCGTTGTCCGTTGAAGGCACCTCGCTCAGACTGCAGCAGAAACCGGCGGCCGCGGGGCAATACCTCATCGTCGTGGGGTTGGCCCCACGTGTTACCCGATCGACCCCGGCGGGAGTCATTCGCTTCCTCAAAGCCGAGGGCGGCGCTGCGGAAGCGGGGCGACTGGAGCGCGAAAACAGCTTGGCCGGACTTGATAGTGTCATTTTCACCGCGGCGTCCTACGCTTCGACGATTGCGCAAGTTGGTGCGGGGGGGCCGCGCGCATTCGGCAAAGCGGCCGGTCTGCGCCTGGAGTTCGTGGCGTTGAACGATCCGGCGCATGTTCATGTTGGAGACACGCTCCATGTGAAGGTGCTGGGCAATGGCGCACCGGTGCCCAACATCGGCGTTGATCTCGCAGCGGGCGTGGATAGTGCCGCCTCAGCGACGGTGACCCGGATCGCTTTCAATGCGGACGCCAACGGTATCGTGCACCTCCCCTTGAGCTCGGCGGGACCAAAGATGCTGCGGTCGGCCTACGCGAGCCGCAAGGTGGGCGGAGCGCCCACCGAGTGGGACGTCTCGCGCACTACGTACGTATTCATTGTTGGCGCCAAGCACTAGATGTTCGATTCCAAAGTAGGCTTACTTTACTGAGATAGTGCACCAGGCTCCGTGGAATCCCGGCGGACTCGCCAGACGAGTTGGCGGCCCGTATCGTGCAACATCTCGACGCGCTCAATGAGGACCCCGTCGTCTTCACGTGGAAGTACGGGTGAAGTCCCTCAGCGACATCCGTGAGCGCAACGAGCACCAAACAAGCTACGCCTACGAGCTGCGCCTACGAGCTGCGCCTACGAGCTGCATGAGCAAACACGCATTCCGTGCGCGTCGGCACTGGACAGCCGCCCCGCAGAACAACAGTCCTGCGGGAATCAAAGCGGCGAGTGCCTTGGATAATGTGATGTTCATTTAACGTCCCTGGTGCTGAACCGTCCGAACCGCAGAGCCAGTGTCGGTAGCACGAGCAGCGTGAGAGCCGTCGATGTCAGCAACCCGCCCAGGATCACGATGGCGAGCGGCCCTTCGATCTCCCGGCCGGGATCGCCCGCGCCAAGGGCAAGCGGCACGAGTCCGATCCATGTGATCGCGGCCGTCATCAACACGGGCGAGAAACGCTCCAAGGCGCCGCGAATCGCCGTCTCCAGCCCCCACGGTGCGCCCTCATACTGGACCAGATGATCGTAGTGCGAGATGAGCATGATGGCATTTCGTGTCGAGATGCCAAACAGCGTCACAAAACCCACCAGCGAGCCGAGTGACAGCAGCCCCCCGGTGGCGAAGAGCGCGAGCACGCCGCCGGTGAGCGCGAATGGCAAATTGGCGAGGACGAGAATCACTGGCCGCGCGCTTCCGAATGCGACTGCAAGAACCATCACGATCGCGGCGGCAGCAAAGAGACTGCGGAGCAGGAGCTCTCGCTGTGCCGTCTTCTGCGCGGTCGCCGTGCCGCCCACTTCCGCGTAGACATTCGGCGGAAGTCGGACCGTTGTGATCTGTCGCTCGAGTGTTGTTGCGAAGGCCGCAACGTCGCCTCCGCCAACGTTCATGGTCACTGTCTGGACCCGGCGCGCGCCTTCGTGGGCGACCACGTATCGCCCGGACGTTCGCGCGATGTTCGCAACCTGACCAAGCGCCACAATGCGGCCGCCGGTGCCGGCGAGCGGAATGCCGGTGAGATCCTCGGCGCGCTGGATGGAGCGCGGATTGATGATGACCACGACATCGATCGCGCGATTTCCCTCGAAGACTTGCGCGGCGACGGTGCCTCCGGTCGCCGTTTCCACCGCGGCGAGCGCCTCGTTTGCCGGCACGCCCTCTGCGGTCATCAGCTCGGGTCGCAGTCGCACCGTCGCTTGCGGCGTCACGGCTGGCGCGCCGACCTGCACGTCGGCCGCGCCCGGAATGTCCATCGCCTTTCCCGCAACCGTTCTCGCCGCGGCATCGAGACTATCGAGATTATCGCCGAAGAGCTTCACGACAATCTGAGCCGTTGCACCGGTGAGCACCTCCTCAATTCGCTCCGTGAGAAACGGTTTCATGGCAAACGTGACGCCCGGTATTTGCGTGAGTCGTTTCCGCAGGTCAGCGGCGACGACTTCGCCCTCTTCACCGTTGAGTGGCACCAGGTCCACCTCGATCTCGCTGTAGTGCGTTCCCCACGTGTCATCGGCGAGTTCCGCACGCCCCACGCGCTGCGAGACCGATCGCACCGCCGGATTGCCGCGAAGCGTTTTCGTGACCATCGCGCCAAGGCGCAGCGATTCGTCGAGCGACGTGCCCGGCACCGCCGACATGTGCAAGACATAGTGCCCTTCCTTGAACTCGGGCAGAAACGCACCGCCGAAGAACGGCACCATGACGAGCGCGACGACGACCAGTCCCGCTGTTACGGCCATCACGGCCATTGGGCGGCGTTCGAGCGAGCGAATGCGCCGGCCATACTCGTCCTTCACTCGTTGGAGCCAGCGCGGTTCGCCGCGGTCGCGTGTGCGGCGCGCCAGCAACGCGAACGTCATGGCCGGCGTCACGGTAAGGGCCACGATCAGCGAAGCGAGGATGGCCAGCACATAGGCGATCGCGAGCGGACGGAAGATTGCGCCCTGCACTCCGGTCAACGCGAGCACGGGGAGAAAGACCAGCGTTACGATGAACGTGGCGTAAACGATGCTCGACCGCACTTCGAGCGATGCATCGACAACCACCTGCCACGCTGGACGCGGAGCCGCGAGCAGCCGGTTCTCGCGGAGCCGACGCAAGATGTTCTCGACGTCGATGACCGCGTCGTCTGCCAATGCACCGATCGCTACGGCGAGCCCTCCGATCGTGAGCGTATTGAGCGAGACCCCATACCAGTCGAGCACCATGATCGCCGCCAGAAGCGACAGGGGAATGGCCGTGAGCGATACCGCCGCCGCACCCCAGTCGGCGAGGAAGGCGAGCAGCACCACAGCTACCAGCGCGGCACCAAGTACCAGCGAGTGCGTGACATTGCTCAACGCGACATCGATGAAGTTGGCGGGGCGAAAGAGCGCCGGGTGAAGCGCCAGGCCTTGCGCGCGGATCGCCGGCTCGACCGAACGCAACGCTTCTTCGACCGCGGCGGTCACCTCGCGGATGTTGGCCCCAAACTGCGCGGAGACGATCAGGACGACGCCCTGCTCATTCTCGATCGCGGCGGCTCCAACCCTCGGTTCCGACCCTTCGACGACCTGGCCGAGATCGCCGAGGCGAAGCACGCCGCCGCCCTGTGCTCGAACAACGCTTTGCGCGAGCAACTCCGGCGTTGCCAACTGGCCCTCTGTGCGCACCAGGACGCGCTCATTGTCGTTGTCGATCACTCCCGCGCCGCGAACTCCCGTGGATTGCGCTGCGGCGCTGATCGCGTCGGCGATTCCGAAGCCATGTGCCCGCAGCTTCGCCGGATCGATCTGGAGTTGTATCTGCCGTACTTCCCCTCCGAATACCGATACGCGTGCAACACCAGGCGTGGCGAGCAGTCGAGGCTTGAGCGTCCAATCGGCAAAGGTGCGCAGGTCGCGCAATGATCGTGTCGCCGACGTGAGCCCGATTACGAGGGCCGTTCCGGTGGATGACGTAAGGGGGGTCATCACCGGCGATTTCGCGCTTTGCGGCAGGCGTGGCGCAACCTCGGTCAACCGTTCAGCAATGGTCTGGCGCGCCCGGTAGAGATCTGTGCCGGCGCTGAAGATTGCCGTGATCACAGAGAGTCCCTGAATGGACTGCGACCGGATGACGCTCACCCCGGGAACACCATTGATTGCATTCTCGATCGGCGTCGTCACCAGTACCTCGACCTGCTCCGGCGTGAAACCGGGCGCCTCCGTCTGGATCGCGACCTGGGGCGGTGCAAACTCCGGGAAGACGTCGTATTGCGTGCGGGCCAGCACGAGGACGCCGTAGACGAGGAACGCAACGGCGAGCGCGATGACAACGCCGCTAAAGCGGACCGAGAAGCGAACGATCGCGTTCAGCACGCAGGCTCTCTGGAATCCATTTAGCGTTTCTCGCCCTCTTCGCCGACCCGGATCCGCGCGCGGAACTCCTCAGACAGGAGCTGCTGCGCACCGCGAACGACAATCGCGTCGCCGGAGTGCAGTGAGCTGGCGATTGGAGCGACAAGCCAACCGCCATTCACAGGGCGGCTCGTGTCCACGCGCAACCGAACGTAGGCGTGCGCAGGTGCGCGCGCGTCCGTCAGCGTGACGCACTCCGCATACACCCACGACAATCCCTCCCACTGCACAACGGCGTCGATCGGAACGAACACCCCACTCACGCTCGTGCGAGGGTCCTCGATTGTCGCCACCAGTGGCAGACCCGGCCGTGCGCCGGGCCAGCTTGTGGAGAGCCGATAAAGGAACGCCGGTGCGCGTGTCAAACTGTCGACCTCCGCCGCCGGGGCGACATAGTGTGCGAGAGCGCCCGGATTCAGTCCGCCGAGCGGAGCGACGGTGAGCGTCTGCGGTGGCGCGAGTGGCAGATCCAGTCGCCAAACGATGCGCGCGAGCGGTTCGCGAAAATCGGTGAGCTGTATCAGTTCCTGGCCTGCCTGAACGAGCTCTCCGGGCTGCGCGCTGACGCGTGTCACGAGTGCCGATCGCGGCACGACAAGCGGCCGCGCGTCCGATACCTGAGCGAGCTCGCGCCCCGCAGAGAGCCCCTCACCGATAATGGGCCACGTGCCCAGCGCCGTCACACGCCCGGGAACCGCCGCGCGAATGGTCGTCACCCGCGCTGGATCGGCCACCAATTCTCCGGTCAGCGGAATCGTTGCGGTGCGACTCGTCGCCAGCCCGAGCGTGACCGTCTGAATTCCGGCGAGACGCTCGGTCAACGTATCGAGCACGATT
>JANMRE010000729.1:0-1114 GCA_031370885.1 Gemmatimonadaceae bacterium | reverse complement strand
GACACCGCCTCGGCCAGGTGCTCATCGAGCACCCGCGCCTGAAACGACGTGTGTTCACGTTCGGTGTACGCGTCGAGTGATCCGCCAAGCGCTTCCAGCGAGAGGGCGATCTGTTGCGCCGTACGCGTGCGCGTGCCCTTGAACACCATGTGCTCGAGAAAATGGGACACACCCATTTCTTCGGGCTGCTCATGCAACGTGGCCGCTCGCACCCAGGCCCCAAACGCAACCGACCGTGCACCCGGAACGGCTTCCGAGAGCACGGTCAGTCCATTGGGGAGCTCCGTACGGTGCAGTGCGGGCGCGTCAGCGCCGGTCGCGACCACCACCGCTCCGCCCGCCGCGATCACCACCACTGCGACCACCACGATCGCCACCGTCGTCGCGGCGCGGCGGACGTTCGCTCGGCGTCTCTTCCGGCATGCCCTCTGGCCGTGGCAACAGCGCCTTCATCGACAACCGCATCCGCCCACGCTCATCGCGGTCGATGAGCTTAACCGTCACCCGATCACCCTTCTTCACCACGTCGTCCGGCTTTTCAACGCGCTCATGCTTCATTTCGGACACGTGCAGCAACCCTTCGGTGCCGGGCATGATCTCGATGAATGCGCCGAACGCCGTTACGGTTTTCACGGTGCCTTCGTACGTCTCGCCCACCACCGCTTCCGCCGTCATGGCCTGCACCATCTGGCGGGCCCGCTCCATCGACTCCGCGCCAACGGCGGCGATGGTCACCGTCCCATCATCGTCCACCGACAGCTCGGCACCGGTCTCATCCTGAATGCCGCGGATGTTCTTGCCTTTCGGTCCGATCAGTTCACCGATCTTGTCCACCGGGATCTGCACAGTGACAATGCGCGGTGCGTACTTGGACATTTCACCACGCGGCGCGGCGAGCGCCTTGTCCATCTCGCCGAGAATGTGCAGCCGACCTTCGCGGGCCTGCGCCAGCGCTTCCTCCATGATCTTGATATCAAGGCCTTCGATCTTGATATCCATCTGAATGGACGTAATGCCATCCTTCGTGCCGGCCACCTTGAAGTCCATGTCGCCGAGGTGATCTTCGGTGCCCAGAATGTCGGTGAGGATCGCGTACTTCTTGCCTTCCTTGATG
>JANMRE010000725.1:0-2804 GCA_031370885.1 Gemmatimonadaceae bacterium | reverse complement strand
GGGAAATGCAACGAGGGGGGGGGCGCCGGGGGGGGCCCCCCACGTGGGGTACACGCCACGTGAAACGGACTACTTCAGCTTGAACGTGAGTCCGATGTTCAACGCGGCCGCACCAGCACCGGCATCTCCGTACAGCGCCATCTTGTCACTGAGGAAGTACCGGCCCCCAACGCGACCGATGAAATAAATCGCGCTGTTGGAGCAGTAACTGTTCGAGAAGCCCAGGCCCGTGACATTGCAGGTGATGTACTGATAGCCGAGTCCTGCGCCGAGGAACGCATCGAGTTTGGTGTTTGCGAGCTTGAAGTGGTAGTTCGCCGTGGCACCGATCGGGATGTACTTGAAGTCGTAACCATATCCCGGGAAGTTATCCGAGTAGCCGTAGTAGTCGGCACTGATGCCGATACCCAGGAGGCCATTGCCGAGATCTGGCAGTTCCTTGAAGATCCGCTCGAAGCGACCTCCAAAGGCGAGACCGGCTCCGCCCGTATTGCCCACACCCACGGTGACGCCGATATCCGTGTAGCCCTTGCTGACCTGCGCCGCAAGCTGCTGCGCCGACGCCGCCATGAGCACGCCAATCGCCATCGTGCCAAAGAATTTTCTCAGCATCTCCGCTATCCTCTCACTTCGGGTGAACCTCGGGAAAATACACGCGAACTGCTCGCCAACTTCCGCCATCTGCGACACGTTAGCGCTCGTTCGCAGGTGCCGCAAGCGTGTGCCGCGCTGCGTCAGCGAAACTGACGCCCAGTAATGTACCCACCGCAGACAAATGATCGATCACCATGTGCGCGCCCGCCCCGCGCAGTCGAGCCGCCGGCATGACATCGGCGTATCCGATCACGGTCATCCCGGCCGCGCAGGCACCCTGCACCCCCAACGGACTGTCCTCGATCACCACGCACCGCGCCGGCGCGACCTCCATTCGTCCCGCGGCGTGCAGGAACAGATCGGGCGCAGGCTTGGGGCGCGCGACGTCGGTTGAGGAGAACCGTCGCCCCTCGAAGCGGGGCAGAAGACCGGTCACGCCCAGCGTGGTCTGCATCTTCGCGTGGTCGCCGTTCGAGGCCACGGCGTAGGGGAGTCGGGCGGTGTCGAGGAGATCGAGGAGTGCGATCACCCCTGCCACGGGCTTTAGTTCTCGGGTTAAGGCGATCTGCGACATTGCGTGATACCGCTCGAGCAAATCGTCGGGCGGTGCATGTCCCAATCGCTCGGCGATAATCTCCACGCACCGCGGCATCGAGTTGCCCACGAACGTTTCGAACATTTCCGGCAATGTGAAATGCAGTCCGATCTCTTTCAGCAGTAAGGCAAACTCCCTGTTGGCGATGCGCTCGCTGTCGACCAGCACACCGTCACAGTCGAAGAGAACGAGATCGTACAGACGTGTCTTCACGCCAGACTGGCGTGTGCGGCCGCCAATTGCGCCGCGACCGCCTCGGGTCCGGTACCGCCGTGGATCTCACGGGCCAGCAACGACGCGTCAGCGCCGAGTGCGTCGCGGGCATCGGCGCCGAACAGTGGGTGTGCGGCGCTGAACCGCTGGGCCGACAACGCGGCAAGTTCGACACCTGACTCTTCCGCTTCACGGACGAGTGCTCCAACCGCGCCATGCGCGTCGCGGAATGTCGCACCCTTCTTCACCAGATAGTCCGCCAGGTCGGTGGCCATCATGGCGCTCGACACGGCCGCGCGCATGCGTGCGTGATCGAATCGCAATTCGGCGATCGCGCCCGCCATGGCGGGCAGTACCAGCAGCAGCAGATCGACGGCGTTGAACAGGGCGCGCTTATCGTCCTGCAGATCCTTGCTGTAGCCGCTGGGCAGTCCCTTGATGGCACCCAGCATCGACACGAGATCACCCAGCACGCGTGCTCCCGCGCCACGGGCCAGTTCGAACACGTCGGGGTTTCGTTTCTGGGGCATCATACTCGACCCGGTGGAAAACCCGTCACCGAACTTCACGAAGCCAAACTCACTGGTGCCGTAAATGATCAGGTCTTCGGCGATGCGCGAACAGTGCACGGCGGTCATTGCGCAGACGAAAATGGTTTCCGCCACGAAGTCGCGGTCGCCGGTGGCGTCGATGCTGTTGGGCGAGATGGCCGCAAAGCCCAGCGATTCCTGGAGAAGCTCGCGCGACACGGGAAACGCGCTGCCGGCAATAGCGCCCGACCCCAGGGGCATTACCGCCGCACCACGCGCCGCACTGGCCAGGCGTGTGCGATCACGATCGAGTGGCCAGAAGTGCGCCAGCAGCCAATGCGCACCGCTTACCGGTTGCGCGCGTTGCAAGTGCGTGTACGCCGGAAGGATCGCCTGGGTGAGTGATTGTGCCTGTACGAGCAGCGATTGTTGCAGCTCCCGAATGGCGAGGTCAAGGCGATGGCAGGCGTCCATGGTCCACAGCCGGGTGCCAGTGGCCACCTGATCGTTGCGCGAACGGCCCGTATGCAGCTTGGAGGCAACGGCTCCCGCCTCTTCGTGCAGCAGGCGATCGATCATGGTGTGGATGTCTTCATCGGTGGCCACGGGCTGCGCGCCTGCGGCCATGCGGCTGGCTACCCGATCGAGACCCTGACACAGCGCGTCGCTTTCGGCGCGCGTGAGCACACCCGCCTTGCCCAGCGCCTGCGCCCACGCCTGCGACAGCCGCACGTCGTGCGGCCAGAGACGGAAGTCGGTTCCGATGGAGCGATTGACCGCGTTGAGCAGCGGCGAGGGCTCGCCCGCGAATCGGCCGCCCCACAGTTTGTGGGTGGGTGCGGAGGTGCTGCCGAATGACGTGGTCACGTGAG
>JANMRE010000720.1:0-2531 GCA_031370885.1 Gemmatimonadaceae bacterium | reverse complement strand
GATGTCATGGATCCGGTCGAGTTTGAACGGTCGATACGGGTGAATCTCGTGGCACCGTTCTACCTGCTGCGCGCGTTGCTGCCGGACATGAAGGCGCACGGTGCCGGTCATGTGGTCACGATTGGTTCAGTGGCCGACCGCACGGCGTTCGCCGGCAACGGTGCCTATGCGGCCAGCAAGCACGGCCAGCGCGCGATGCAGGAGGTGCTGCGCCAGGAACTGTACGGCTCCGGAGTGCGCAGCACACTCGTCTCACCGGCGGCCACCGATACGTCCATCTGGGACGCCATCGATCCCGACAACACACCCGGTTTCCCGAAACGTGCCAACATGCTGCGCCCCGCCGACGTAGCCGACGCGGTGCTGTGGGCGCTCACTCGGCCCTCGCACGTGAATGTGGATGAAGTAAGGCTGTCGAGGTCTTAGAATACAGTATTCCGTTCAACCCACATTACTGGAGACCCCATGCTTCGCATAATCCTTGCCGCAGCCCTGTCGGCACTGACCACGTCGCCCGCCAACCAGCCGTCGACCATGAGTTTCTTCATCACCAGTGTCGGCATTGGCGATGGCGCGAATCTCGGCGGCCTTGTTGGTGCCGATCGACATTGTCAGCGGTTGGCCGAAGCGGCTGGCGTGACGGGCAAAACATGGCACGCGTACCTGAGCCAGCAGGCGCAGGGCAATCTGAAAGCCATCAGCGCGCGCGACCGGATTGGGAAGGGTCCGTGGGCGAATGCGAAGGGTGTGGTGATGGCGACCAGCGTTGACGATCTGCACAGCGACAACAGCAAGCTGTCAAAAGAAAACAGCCTCACCGAGAAGGGCGCCGTGGTGAACGGTCGCGGCGACACGCCCAACACGCATGACATCATGACGGGCGCGGGGCTTGATGGCCGCGTGTCGTCAGACACGACGGACACGACATGTCGTAACTGGACCAGCAATGCGACTGGCGCGGCGTTGTTGGGGCATCATGATCGGCAAGGTGGTGGTGCCAATCCCACGTCGTGGAACAACGCACACCCGTCGCGCGGATGCAGTCAGGAAAACCTGCGGGGCAGTGGCGGTGCGGGGTTGTTCTACTGTTTCGCGGTCTGACGCGGTCAATCGTCGCCGCTTGCGTATCGAGACGATTGCGTTGCTTCGCTGCCCCGCGTCGCACGAATCATCCCCGCTGGTCACCGTTGCTATTCGGCGGGAGGGCGACCGGTTGATTGACGCGACGCTGGGCTGCTCGGTGTGCGGGGCCGAGTATGCACTGCGGGATGGTGTTGTGTTTCTGACCAGGGATGGTGGCGCAGATCTGCCGGTTGCGCACCACGCACGCGTCGACCCAATGCGGATTGCCGCACTGTTGGGGGTTGGCGATCTGGGCGCCCGCGTGATGCTGTGTGGAACACTTGGCGCGGCGGCGGAGACTATCGAAACGGTCACGGGTGCGCTGTGCCTGGTCATCAATGCGCCGAGTGACGGTGATACGTGCGAGTGGGGCGATCAACTCGTCATCGGCATTAGCCGAACGATCCCGCTCCCCAACGCGTCACTGCATGGTGTGGCCGTTGACTCCGCTCACGTCGCGCTGCTGGCTGACGCACCGCGCGTCGTACGCCAAGGTGGCCGCGTGGTCGCGCCCACACACGCGCCAGTTCCCGCAGGCTGTCGGGAACTGGCGCGCGATGCACTCGAATGGGTGGCGGAAGTCGAGGTGTCTGTCAGTGCGCCGGTCGGCCTGCAGTTGGGTCGACCGGCTTCTCGCTGACTACTTCGCCCCAGCGGGCGGCGCGCCGTCCGAATTGTTAATGTCGCGGATCGCCTTCCAACTGCCGTCGGCTTGATGTTTCCACACCGTCAAATACTTGCCGTTGTCGGTCATTGGCTTACCACCTTTCATCGTGGTGGTCATGGAGAACGTTCCGGTTTCAATGGCCATGTCTCCACTCACCATCACGTCCTGCGTGTTGAAACTGGCGGCATTCACCTTCATCATGTCCATCATGCCCTTCATGCCCTTCTCGATGGCGGCACGTCCGTTCATCATCGGCATCCCGGGCATCATCATGATCGAACCTTCAGTGTAGCTGCCCAGCGCCACGGCCATGTCGCCGGATAGCATGCCCGCCATCGACTTCGTATTTGCCGCCTCGATTGCCGAACGGATCTCGGCGACGTTCGGCTCGGCCAGTGTTCCGGCAGCTGCGCCTATCGTCGGCGCCTCTTTGTTGGACGGCGCAGAGCACGCGATCAGGAGCGCGAGCGCGATACTTCCTGGTGCAAGAGCTTTAATGCGTCTGATCATGGGTTCCTCGCGGGAAGGAGAGAATGCAGCACCAGCATCCTTCAACGATAGGAACGACTCACGCGGTGTCAAATGTGTGCAATCGACACGGTACGGGGTATGCATGAGTCTGCTGTGTGACTGAGGCAGACCTGCAAGGCGCCGTCGCCAGTCGAAGGTATTCGCTGTCCTAGCGGCGAGCCGCCGGGGGCGTTGCCGCAGTACGCGGTGCGACGAGGGACGTGCCCCAATC
>JANMRE010000689.1:0-4271 GCA_031370885.1 Gemmatimonadaceae bacterium | reverse complement strand
CGAAAAAACCTTCCCGACATCGCCTCGTCGTAGTGTTGCCCGGTATGCACCACCAACTGCGCATGCCCAGCCGAACGGGCGGCGCGAAACACCGGGGCCAGCTTTGGAAAGTTTGGACGTGCGCCGACGACATGCAGGAGTTTCAAGGAAGCGGAGGTAGATGGTTCTGGGCGACGTTCACGGCTGAAGCCGGACCGGTGTCGACTTCCTTCGGGCGTAGACCATCATGCTCAGTCCCGAAACCCACGCCAGAAACGCAGCGTCGGTCACCGGCTCAGCATCGACAAAACGCGGAAGAAAATAGGGATCACTGCGAGTGGTAGCCAGACCGGGGTCACAGGTGGTCGCCCATTCCACCCCCGCGTCTCTCAACCAGTCTGCATACTCGCGAATGTAGTCGCCCGACGGGAAACAGAAATGATTGAGCGGACGATCGTTGCCGCGGAGCGCGCGAATGATCGAGGCGTTTTCGTCGAGCTCGCGAAGAAAACTGCCGCGGTCGCGCGGTGTTCGATGGCGATGGGTATGCAACTGGACGGATACTGTTCGCGAATCCAACGCCTCGACTTCCTGTCTCGACATGAGCTGCAAGACTCGTTGCTCCACCAGCGCGTCGAAATCCTGATGCACGACGGCGGCCAGTGTCCGGGCCAGTGCGTGCTTCTCATCGGCGCTCAGGCGGCCGTCAAGGGCGTACTGTCGAAGCGCATTGTGAATGGTCGCGAAACCAGCGTCGGAAGTGTTCTCCGGAATCGTGACGGTCCGGTCGATGCCGGGGAGGCGCACAGACTGTCCGCGTGCCTTCCAGAGCAGATACGACGCCATCGTGTCAAATACCGGTTGTGCCCGTCCACAGTAATACGTCGTGAGATAGAGCGTTGCGTGGACATCGGCTGCCGCCAGAATCGGTGCCGCCTTCGCCGAGAAGTCGTAGGCTCCGTCATCAAACGTGATGCTCACCGCCCGATCCGGCAGATCCTGTTGTCGGAGCCGCGACAGGGCCTGATCGAGCGGAATAACCGTGGATCCAGCCCGCCTGAGCATGGCCAGCCGCCGTTCGAGGTGCCCTGGTGACACATACAGGTCCGACCATTCGTGTTCGTCGGACAGCGACACCCCATGATAGCACAGGATCAACAGTCGATTGCGTCTCCAACGCGAAGAACCGACCGCATGGTTCAATGCGAGCGCATCAGCCAGAATCAAGGCCTGTGAACGCGCCGCTCGGAGCGCGGTCAGGGCGAACGATGACATGTCGATTGCGAAGAATTCGTCACGTATGGGGACGAGTGTGAACCTCGAAAGAAACGGGCGGGACCCACGCCAGTACCGATGCCGCGAAATCTACTGGGTGGGGGGCTTGACCTGGTTGAATGGACACCTGGCGTCGCACCAGGCAGCTTTCGAAACGGCAGTGTTCCATGAACACGCGGCGTGAGCGGTGGGCGCAACCAGTGACAGACTGGCGGAAGGTCCGTCATTGTATTGGTCAGCGCACGATGCGCACGAGCCATCACCGGTTCACGAACTGTCCCCGCTCACACTTCCGTGGCACACGATAAAGTGACCACCAATACCCACCTGAACCTCACCATGCGACTTGTACGTCGAGTGTTGGCCCGCAGCGGACTTCTTCGTAGTCCGGAGCAGACGCCACCGGATGGTCCGGTCTTTGGCTTGCGCCCCGATCGGCGACGTACGCTCGTCGCGGGACCGTTCGTTGGTGAGTTCGGATGGGAACTCATGGGGTGGCAAGGATTCATCCGAAAAATCTCTCGGGCATACGAGCGGACAATCGTGATCTCAAGACCTTCGTCTGAATATCTGTATCACGACTTTGCCACCGAGTTCGTGCCGTGGGATCCGGGGCCTGTTCATACGGACTACTACGAGTGCGTTGGCGGACCCAGATACCAAGGTCCACAATATCCGGATGCCGACAGGATTGAGCCCGGACCGTTCGAACTCATGGTACGCTTCGCGCGCGAAAATCTGCAGGAGTTCGTCATGCTGGGAACCGAGCAACAGCCCGCTGCGGACGCACCATTTGACTTGGTGATCCACGCGCGACTGATTCCGGCGCTCCCAGGAAGTGTAAATAAGCACATGCGGAACTGGCCGAGTGTGAATTGGGATGAATTGGTGAATCAGCTTCCGGGCATTCGCATTGCCGCGATCGGAAGGAAAGAACTTGCCTACTGCCCGGCGGGAGTGACCGATCTCCGGGACTCGCCCTTGGAGGAGCAGTGTGCCGTGCTCCATCACACTCGATGCTGCGCGGGTCCGTCATCTGGAGCGATGCACCTGGCGGCCCTCTGCGGAGCTCCCTTGGTCGTGTGGACTTCCAACGCGTACAACGACATGGGCGGAAACACGCAGCGCTATCTATTCGGCTGGAATCCGTTTGGGGTGCCCGTCACGGTGATCGTGCGTGGCGGGTGGATGGCCCCAGTCGATGTCGTCGCCCAATCGATTCTTCGCCGCGTCAGGGGAGAGAACACGATACCTGTTGAGGTTATCGAGTAGCGCATACGCGCCGGCGAGTTCAATTCGTCGATGGACTGGGCTCAATCGCCGAGCCCCTCAGCATGGCCAGGATTCGGGATTTGACGCCGGGGCGGAGATGGAGAACCAACAACGCGTGCCCGATGATCGAGAATGGAATGGCCACCATGAGCACGAATTTGGGGCCATAGCCGAAGCGGTATCCCAACAGTCGCACTGATACGACAATGACAACCGAGAGCGCGGCGCCCGCGGCGCCTGCACTCATCGTTCGCCAGAGATCGACAGGGGCCTTTCCCATTCGTTTGGTGGCGAGTCGAATGAGCGGAACGGCATTGATGGGCCAACAAACAATCCAGGCAGCGCAGAGTCCCAACAGCCCACCCCAACGCGCGCCGATGTAAAACGCGGGAATGATGATGGAGACCATCCAGAGTCCCATCCTGCGTTGAAAGGCAACATCACCGGAAACCACCAATACCTGATTGAGCAATGGCAGAAACCACTGTAGCAAGGCGTACGCCGACAAGATGATCAGGGGCGGTACCGCCTCGATCCATTTCACGCCAAACACGACGTCAACGAGATCGTGCGCGGTGAGCATCAGTCCGACCAACGCGGGAATCATGATAATGCTCAGCACTTCAAGACTCGTTCGCATGTAGCGCCAGAGGACGGTCGGATCACCCCGTGCAGTGCGCAGGACGGATGGCAGCACCGAACTCACAACGCTGGACAGCTTTTCGCCCGGCAGCGTGGCGAGCGTCCATGCGAAGCTGTATTGCCCGAGCGCCGCCGTGCCGAGGACGCGCCCAACGATTGCCAGAGGAGCGCTCTGGTACGCCATCCAGGCCAGCCGACCAACAAGGAGTTCACGACTGAACGTGATCAACGGCGCAATTCCGGTTCGTTCAATACGGTGAAATGGTTGCGGGTACCGGGCGAGGAGCACGATGAGTGGCAGCAGCGCCCCCAGCAGTTGTCCCCCAATGAGCGCCCAGTAGCCGAATCCCAACAGGGCCAGCCCAATGACGGCGACACTGCCAAATACCGATCGGAGGAGGTCGACCACCGCCGAGTCGCGGTAGCGATGGTCGCGCATGAGCACGGCGTTTGGAACAGCCGAGAGGGCTCCGAACAGACAGAGGGGACTCAGTGCCAGTACCACGCCAGTAACGCGCGGCTCGCCAAAGAATCGGGCCAGCGGCACCGCCACGGCCACCGAGAACAGCACACCGACGATTCCAAGCAAAAACGTGAACGTGTTTGCTTGCGCAATCTCTTCGGCATCCATGTCGGCGCGTGCCATCACCGCCGTGCCAACGCCAAACTCAGTCAGGACCTGTGCCAGCTGGATATACGTGGCGGCCATGCCGACGATGCCATAGTCCTCGGGACGCAAGAGTCGAACGACAAAGAGCGTCGAACCCCACGAAACCACCTGAGCGGCCCAGCGGACCCCGCCGATCCATGCGACGCCGCGACCGAGGGCTGCCGTCGAGTGCGTTGGTGTCATCCTGGCGTGGTTTCAATACCCACTTCATCCACCGTCGACATTTCGTCCATCTGGCACAACATTCCCCTTAATCAATGCGAATTGATGATCGGGTCGTCCCCAGAACGTGCAGTGTGAACGCATGAGAGATGCGAAGCGCTCGGCCAGCTCGAGTTCAGGTGCTCGATTGGTATCGTCGATCAGTATTTGTGCATCTGGCGCAAGTCGCGGTCCGATTCCCTCCAGACAGCCCGAACGACCACCACGCGTG
>JANMRE010000669.1:0-6924 GCA_031370885.1 Gemmatimonadaceae bacterium | reverse complement strand
AACGCGTTCTACGAGGGTCGCGAAGACAAGCGTCCCGATCTCGTGGACGTGCACATGGACTCACTGCGCATCTGGGCCGACAGTGCGCCGGCCAGCCGCTCGCCGCGCATACTGTACTTCGAGTTCGCGACTCCGGCCGTTTCCAACGCCAACAATGACTACCTCGCCGTTCGCCTGCGTGGTGGCGCACGATTGCCGCTCTCGCGTGTGCCGTCCGACACCGGGGGGCTGAGCGTCGTCACGGAACGGCCGATGTACGTGTTGGGCGACTACAACACCACCGTGTGGCGTCCCGCGGCGCTCATGGCCGATGCCGTCACCTTTCTCAGCAATCCACCCAACCCGGCTATGTTGAACGCGGCGCCGGCCGTGGCGGCCACCCGGTGCTCGGCGTCGGTGGGGTGGTGCGATGTGCTGCAGCAGAATATGGCGCAGCGCACCGCACGAACAGCGACGGTGTACGCGGCCATCCTGGCCGGGCATTCGCCCACACCATGTGACTACATGCGCTCAGGGTGTGCCTCCCCGCCGTACGGCGGCGGTCTGGAGAACTTCCCACGCTTCGTGGAGAACTGGAGTGGGGTGATTTTCCGCTATACCGGTTCACTGGTCTCACTCTACTCCAACCGCTTTTCGACGGGGCTGTGGGGTAACATCACCAACGTCGGTTTCGCGAATCTGGGATACTACACGCCGCCGACACGTCAGTGGAGTTTCGACGTGAACTTCCGCTTCCCGGAGCGACTGCCACCAGGCACACCGTCGGTCGGCACCGTATTGCAGACCGCATTCCGCCCGCTGTACTGAGCCGATGATGCGACGCGCCGCGCCGACCCATCGCTCATCCCTCGCATCGCGAGCCGGCTTCACCATCATCGAGTTGCTGATGGTGGTGGTGATCGCCAGCGTGATGATGGCGATTCTCGTGCCGAGGTTTCGCATCTCGCCGGCTACGGAGGTGCAATTGGCTGCCATGCAGATGGCGCAGGACATCGACCTGGCGCGCACGCGCGCTCTTTCCACACGCAGTCTGGTTCGCGTAACGTTTCTTGCCGGCGCCCGGAGTTACACGGGATATCTGGACAACGACAGCAACGGCGCGATTGGCGAAACGCAGACCGAACGCGACGCGCTGCGGGGCTTTGCGACGCGCACGCTTCCCACGCGTATCGTCTTCGGAAGGGGAAGCAGCACGGCCGTGCCCGATGACGCAGGCAGTGGCGCGATCACCTTTACCAGTGCACGCGTCGAATTCGATTCCCGCGGTCTCACCAAGCCCATGGGCGTTGGCGGCGTGGTGTATCTCAGGCAGGAGACCAGCGCCACGGCGATTGCGGCCATTGCGGTCTCTCCCGCCGGAAACGTGCGTTTGTGGACCTGGCACAACGGAGGCTGGCAATGACTCGTCCGAGCGCGCGTGTCAGACGGCACGGTGCGCGTCACCGTGTGGGCTTTACGATCATCTCGCTGTTGATGGCCATCATTCTGCTGACCGTCGGCATGCTGTCGTTGGCGGGCGCCAACGCCCAAACCCTCAGTATGCAGACGCTCTCGCAAAACCGGACGAATGCCATCGCCATCGCGCGGGCACACATGGAGCAGGTGCGCACCCGCGATCCGTGGTCGATCGTGTCCGAGAGCGCCATGACCCTCAACGGTGACGGCCAGGCCTCTGCCAGCGGGGCATTCGTCCGATCCCTCGTCGTCACCGTGGTGCGGCAAAACCTCATCAAGATTGTCGTCATCGTGCAGTATCCGCGCGGTACGCAGCCGGTGCAACTCACCACGTCATTCTTTCGCGGTAATGGACTCTCGGGGGCATGATGACCACGCGAACACGCACCGGTTTCACGCTGGCGGAATTGCTGATCTCCATGACGGTCGCACTCGTGGTCATTTCCACCGCCACGTCCTTCTCGGTCCGCAGTTGGAAGACCCGTCGCGGATGGACAGTCCGCGAAGGCATCGACCGCGGTGCCCGGTTCGTGGGCCTCTCGCTGGCCCGCGATCTTCAGGAAGCGGGCATCTCCATTGAAAGCACGCCGACATTCGCCAGCCTCGGCACCTTTGGTGACACCATTTCGGTGCTGTCGGTGCCGTACGAGCCGGCGGAAGCACCCGTGTACGCCATCTACAACGATGGCGACACCTTGCCAACCTATCCTCCGGGCGGAAACTGCGGCGCCACCTGCATCGAGTTTCTGATCCCCGGCGGAACGCTGGGGTTGGCCGCAGGCAACGTGGCGCTGTTGCAGGTGGGCACCAACCGCCGATTGCTGTTGCTGCAATCCGCAGTGAATCAGGGCAATGGGCGCTTCCGCGTGGGCTTTCTCGCTACATCAAAATTACTGGGTCGCGCGTCGGGTCTGGACAGTCTGTTGTTGTTCCGTTCCGGGACCACCATTCAGAAACTGAACGCCGTGGTGTACTGGCGTGATCCGTCGACGAAAAAACTGTATCGCGCGTCAACGCTGAACAGCTCCGGCGCTCCGAACGGCCAACTCATGGCGTCGCACGTCGAAAATTTCGATGCCTCGTTGCTGTTCCTCAATAATTCCGAGGCCGCATCGTACAACGGAATCGACGCCGACACGCTCAACGACGGCAACGACATCATTGGCGCCAGGATCCGTGCGCAGATGAAGAGTGATCGGAGTGATCCGGCCGTGAACGGCGGTCAACCAATCCTGCGCTGGTATGAGTGGAAGGTCGCGCCGCGCAACCTGCTGTACGAGAAGAACCGCTCGAACTGACCATCCTCGCCGCCCGCGGGAACGGCGGGTGGCGACGGCGGGATCACCGAGTCGAACAGCGGGTTACTTCGGCTTGCTGAAATCCACCGTTGGCACGGCGCGCGCCGCCGCATCGGTGACCTCGAAATAGGTGCGCGCCTTCGCACCGGTGGCTTTGGCGGTCAGCACTGCCGGAAACTTGCGAATGTACTCGTTGTACGTGCGCACCGCGCCGTTGTAATCGGTGCGGGAGACGGCAATGCGATTTTCCGTTCCGGTGAGCTCGTCCTGCAGCTTGAGGAATCCCTGGTCGGACTTGAGTTGCGGATAGGCCTCGATCACCACGTTCATGCGCCCGAGGGCCGTCGTGAGGGCCTGATTGGCGTTCGCCAGTTCGGCGGGGTCTGACCCACCGGTCTTCTGCAATGCCCCGGTGAGTCCGGCCCGCGCTTTGGTAATCCCGATCAGGACATCGCTCTCCTGTTGCGCAAAACCCTTCACCGTCGCGACGAGATTGCCGATCAGGTCTGCCCGGCGCTGCAACTGCGCGTCGATATTCTGCTTCGCCTGCGCCGCCTGTTCGTCGTACGATTGAATCGAGTTGTAGCCGCACGCGCCGAGAAAGAATGGCAACGCCAGCATCGCGCCGGCCGCAAAGGTACGCGCGCGCCGCGGTGCACGGAGTGTCTGCAGGGTCATCATAGTTGGTCCTCGCGAGGAATCAGAAGTGTCAGGCCCGGCAACCAACAGCGAAGTCGCACGGGGCCGCATGCGACACATATTACGAACGATGTGGATCACTTCGACGGCATGTAGCGATCAAGAAATGTCACCAGGGCCTCGGCGCCCCCGACGTACCCGGTCAGAACCGTCTCGACCTCGCCGTCGGCGATCGACGTGCCCCGTTTCAGCTGCTGCACGCGCGTGAACGGCGTCGCATCGAAGCCGCCCAACACCGCCGCGCGATCGATCACCAACGCCGAGTCGCGTGGCGCGGCTTCGCCATGCAGGCGCACAACGCTGCGAAATATCACCAGCATGGCACTCAAACTAGCCTGCAGCAGCTCGCGCTGACGCGCAACATCCGTTCCGGCCATCATGACCGCACGACGCAGTCGCACCAGTTTCCCGAGCGCTTCCTGCTCCACCTGAAGGCGAAGGTCGGACACGTTCACGGTGACCCCCTCAAGCGGCAGCGTCCCGACCAGCACCCGGTGCCGTTCGAGAATGTCGGCGTACTCCATCGGGAACACATCGGCCGAACCAAGCCACTCGCGTCGCGTGAGCAACAATGGAGGCGGATTGCCCGCCTCCTGCCACGCGCGCGCCGTTTGACCGAGCGATCGAAGCGTGCCCATGTCGAGCGCATCGACGATGACCAACACGTTCTGATCGGAACGACCCGCCACCTGTTCGTCACTGGCCGCGGAGCCGTACAGCACGATGCCCAGCAAGGCTGACCCATGCACCTGCTGAAGCTGCACGACGAGTTCGTCCAGTTGCATCATGCGTTGCTTACCAGTCTGAGCCACCGCCGCCTCCACTGAAACCGCCACCGCCGCCGAATCCGCCAAATCCGCCACCACCACCGCCGCCCCCAAACCCACCGCCGAAACCGCCGCCACCAAAACCACCGCCGCCCCCGAAGCCACCCGTGCCCGGTATGGGAATAGGCAGGCAACCGAGACAGCCACGGCGGCGACGGCTCATCATCGGCAGCACCACGAAAATCAGAATAACGATCAGCAACGGGAGCCACGAGGGATAGTCCGCTGCGGGCGGCTGCGATCGACGCGTCTCACGAGGCTGTCCATCCAACGTCACACCGAAACTGGCTGCATACCGATCGGCGATCGACGCCGCGATGTATTCGATCGCGCCGCCATAGTCGCCGGCCTGGAACCGCGGCGTCGCGTCGCGACAGAGCATGCCGCCGGTGGCATCGGTAACAAAGCCCTCTGCCCCCTGCCCGACTTCGATCCGGCAGCGGCCGCGACCGTCTGATGCGCCTTCTTTGGGAACGATCAGGATGATGATTCCGGCATTGCGCGACTGATCGCCGATTGCCGCGTCTGCGCCAACTTTCCATTCCCGGCCAAGCCGCAGCGCCACCTCTTCAACCGGTCGACCGCCCAGATCCGGCAGGGTCACCACCACCATGTCGCCGCGCGTGGCCGCGTTGAGGCGTTTGGACAGGTCGTCCAAGCGCCCTTTGGAATCGCCCGGAATGACGCCAGCGAAATCGTTGACATAGCCCACGGGTGCCGGGAGGGCTCCCGGCTGCGACGTCAGCCGATTGGGGCTCGACATGATCGCCAGCACCGCCAGAATCCAGGCGGTGGCGCGAAACATTCGAAGGCGTGAAAGAGTGCGCACGATCATCAAGATAGTAGGCAGTAGGAAAGTCGGAAGTCAGTAGTACGTTCTACTGCAGTACGAAGTACTTTCTACTGCAGTAAGGAGTACTCTCTACTGCTGTAAGGAGTACTTATTACTGCAGTAGAGAGTACTTATTACTGCAGTAAAGAGTACTTCGTACTGCAGTAGAGCGTACTACTGACTTCCGACTTCCTACTGCCTACTCTTTACAGTGAACCTTCTGGTGCGCGTGGTGTATGCGGCAGTGGCGAATCTGGCGCGCGCCGCAGTACTGCTGGCTCCCTCGGGCGACGGAAAACTCTCCCGGACCTTGCGGGCGCGGCGCGGATTGGTGCAGCGCATTAGCGCGCGCGCGCGCGCCGTGCGCGACTCGACGCGACCACTCGTGTGGTTGCACGCCCCGTCAGTGGGTGAGGGATTGCAGGCGAGACCCGTGGCGCACGCCCTGCGCGCCGCCCACCCGGACTGGCAATTCGCGTACACTTTTTTCTCGCCAAGCGCTGAACAATTCGCCGACTCGGTGGGCGCCGACATCACCGACTATCTGCCGTTCGATCGCGCGGCAGACGCCGACGTGCTGCTCCATGCGATCCAACCAACAATTCTGGTATTCGCCAAGGCTGATGTGTGGCCCGTGCTGGTGGATCGCGCGACCGCGCGTGGTATTCCAGTGGTGTTGATCAGTGGCACGCTCGGCGCCCACTCGGGCCGTCGCGGCTGGTGGTCACGACAACTCGTTGGCGACGCCTACGCTGCGCTCCATGCCGTGGGCGCGATCGATTCCGAGCATGCGGAGCGATTGGCGAAACTTGGTGTTGGGCGAGCCGCGCTCCACGTGACCGGCGATACGCGCTTCGATCAGGTGTGGGCTCGCGCGCACTTGATTGACCGCGGGTCGCCGCTGTTGTCACAACTCGCGTCGGCGCGCCTGACACTGGTTGCCGGCAGTTCCTGGCCCGCCGATGAAGCCGCGCTGCTCCCCGCATGGCGGTCGCATTCGACTTCTGGTGCAGCGTCGGCAACAGCGTGTCCGCGACTGATCATCGCGCCACATGAACCCACCACCGGTCACTGCGCATCTATCGAAGCCTGGGCAACGCGCGCGGCGCTGCGATGCGCGAGACTGTCGCACATCGAAGCGCAGACCGCCGTCCATGATCCCGACGTGATTCTGGTCGATCGCGTTGGTGTGCTGGGAGAACTATACGCGCTGGCCAACATGGCGTTTGTGGGCGGCGGATTTCACGCCGCCGGACTACACTCGGTAATCGAACCAGCCGCATTCGGCGTGCCGGTGATGTTCGGCCCACATCACGACATGAGTCGCGAGGCGGGATTGCTCCTCGCGGCCGGCGGCGCGCGCAGTGTGAGCGACTCAACACAACTCGACGCGCAGTTGCGCGCGTGGAGAGCCGATGCCGCGCTACGCCAACAGGTGGGTGCGGCCGCGCGCGCCGTTGTGGAGCGCGGGCTCGGTGCAACGGAGCGCACGGTGCATCTGATCGAGCACGCCATGCGCCGGGAAGCACTGCCGCCCGACAACGGCGGTGTTCCCGTGCTCAGTCCGCTCCCCCCTCCCCCTGGCCGGAGGGGTGAGCGCCTGCAGAGTTGAGCGTTGGAGGGGTGAGCGGTGAGGGTAGAGGTTCACCGCCTGGTCTCTGCCCTCACCGCCTCCGCCCTCACCCCTTCCGTTGCTCACACCTCAAGCCGGAGGGGTGAGCGTTGCAGAGGTGAGCGGTGGAGGGGTGAGCGGTGGAGGGGTGAGCGGTGGAGGGGTGAGCGGTGGAGGGGTGAGCGGTGGAGGGGTGAGCGG
>JANMRE010000668.1:0-2476 GCA_031370885.1 Gemmatimonadaceae bacterium | reverse complement strand
ATCGCCCAAGGCGACGAAACGGGGCAACGTTACGGTACCCTCGTTGCGCCACACGCGGATGTATCCGGTCAGCATCTCCGAAAACAGATCGGCATCGCGGTCACCGTCGATGTCGACAAACCGAAACCAGTCGCCAATATTGAGCGACTGAAAATGGTCCGAGCGCCACTGCCACGTTTCGCCAACGCGCTCAAAGAACATCATCTCACCCGGACGCTCCTGCACAAACAGGTCCAGAGATCCGTCGCCGTTGATGTCCACCAGTTGCGGTCGCGGAACGTCAAAGCCGCCAAGAAACGGCGCATACATTGGTCTGCCGCTGCTGTCGCTCACGGGAATGCCCGACACACGAACCGCGTACCGCCAGTCGGCAACCGGCAGCGGAGTGAGCGCCGACACAACCGCCGCCGCCACACCGATCGTGAGTGCCGCACACAGCAACTGCGCCTGTCTCATCGGGCTCCGGCGGCGCCCATACCGGAAGGGCTTACGCCAAGCATCAATTCTTTCACCACCTTCCCCGTCGTGATTTCAATCACCGAAAGCCAGCCCTTCGCCGGACCACTCGGCGCTGACATGCCCGCCATGCCCGGCATGTTGTCGTGCGCACTCTGCCCCGCCTTCACGCCGCCGATATTCTGATTCACCACGAACAGATACTTCCCGTCAGCGCGCAAGATCATGTCGTACGGCTGTGCCATGTGCCCACGAAACGTGCGCACAATCCGTCGCGTGCTCAACTCCACCTCGGCCACCGCGCTGTCAGCGAACAGCGAGAAATAGACGCGCTTTCCATCCCGCGAAAACACCGGATCCCATGGCTTGCCCGCCACGACAAACTCAGCAAGCGGAACAAATGGTGCCGACTTCGCGAGATCAAACAGCAGCACGGTGTTGGACAGTTCGCCGCCGACAATCATCCGCTTGCCGTCGGGGCTCACCGTGAATTGCACCATTGAACGCGTAACCGTACCGGGGAGCGTGGTGAGCGTTACCCGACCGGTCGCAATCTCCAACGAGGCAAATCGGTTTTCCGCCAGCGACGCCACATGCACCCATTGGCCATCGCGTGTTGTCGCCAAGGCATGCGGACGCGCAATCTGGATCTCCTGCTCTTCCACCATTTCAAACGACGAACGCTTGATCACACCCAGCGACCGGGGTGGATTGACTGCGGTCATCGAGCGACCCACGTACAGCGAATCATGCACCGGGTCGAGTGCCAACAACCCAGGTGTCTCCATCTTCACCTGCGCCACAAGCCGATTGGCGCGATCGAACTTGAGCACTCGACCGTCGCCGATCAGCGTGACATACCAGAACGATCCATCGCGCTCCACCGCCGCGTGATGCGGCTTCGCATTGGGCGTAAAGCCCAGCGCCGTCAGGTCGATGACGGTATCGACCGCCAGCCGAGTCTGGTCGATGATGGAGACCGACGCACCACCCTGATTGGTGACATACAGCTTCGCGCCAGGCTTCTGTGCGTGAACCTCAACCGTCACCAGCGCGAGCAGCGCTGCCGCGATCGCGCATCGTTTCACGGCACGACTTTGCGCGGTGGCGCATCGCGCACCATGAAGAATCCTTCACCGATACTCACCACGCCGATGGCTCCGTTCTTGAAGAAGGGATAGTTGTTCCACGACCCCTGGAATCCTGCGGTGTTCTCGCCGGGATTCGTATCGAGAAAACCAATCTCTTTCGGGTTCACTGGGTCGGAGACATCGAGAATACGCAAACCGGCCTTGTAGTTCGACTGATACATGCGATCACCCTTCACATACAGGTTGTGATCGCTGGCGTGCGTCGGGCCGATGTACTCCTTCTTCATGATGGGTTGCTCGAGGTCGGCCACGTCGAAGATCATCGTGCGCGTGCCTTCCGCCGACCGACCGATATTGCCGGTCTCGTCGGTCTCGTCGTTCAGATACCAGTGACGCTGATCTTCCGTAAACCATCCCTGATGCGCGTACCCCGGTGTGGGATAGTCGGCGCGTGAAAGCACCTTCACATTCTTCTTGTCGGTCACGTCCTGAATGGAGACCGTGGTTTCGTTGGACGCCATGCAGATCTCGTGACCGGTGTAACGCTTGTCCGGTCCGCGATACGTCACGCATTGGATGTCGTGCGTATAGCCGCCGCGCGCCCGACCGGTACCGATATCGGCAAAGCATCCGGCAAATGTCGGCTTGAGTGGTTCACGCATGTCAATCATCAGCGAGCCGCCGCCACAGCGCTCGCCGCCCGACGCAGTGCCCACGGCGTACGCGTAACCGCTCTGCTCGTTGACCGCGATGTCGTGAATGCTGCCGGCATCAAAGTGCGCATCTTCGGTGAAGCGTTTCGGCGCTTTTACATTGCGCAGTCGAGTCAGGTCGAAAATCTGGATACCGTGATGATCGCCTGATCCATCGGACACGATGAGCGCATAGTTCTTATACGTCTTGATCTCGCGCCAGCTGGACATGTTCGC
>JANMRE010000656.1:0-3302 GCA_031370885.1 Gemmatimonadaceae bacterium | reverse complement strand
CGCGAACTGTTCACTGACGCTGGACTCGAGGTGCGTTCGGCGGGAGATCGCGCGCTGCGGGCGTCACTGGGTGGTGAATTCGAAGCCATTTTCGTCCGCGCGAAAGACATCCCTGAATTCGTCGCCGACGGCGCCGCCGATGCCGGAGTGACCGGCTGGGATCTCGTGGCCGAGTCCGGACGGTCGCTCACCTCCCACCTCGACCTTGGATTCGGCAAGTGTCGGCTGGTCGTCGCCGTGCGCGATGACGCCGGGATCAGCTCAGCAGACAACATCGGCGCCACCGGCACGCCGGCGAGGGTCGCGACCGTGTTTCCGCGAATTGCCGCAGCGTTTTTCGCGTCACGCGGGCGCCCGGTTGAGATCGTGCCAGTCTCCGGCGCGGCCGAAATCGCCCCGCATCTCGGAATCGCCGACATCGTGGTCGATCTCACGTCCACTGGGTCGACGTTGCGCATGAACGGACTGCGCGAAATCGAGACCGTGCTGTGTTCGAGCGCGCATCTCATCACCGCGATCAACGGTCCGCGCGATGGCGATGCCGAAAGAGCCCGCGCGTTCGATGATCTGGTCACCGCCCTCGGCTCCGTTATTCGCGCGCGCCAGCAACGGTATCTCATGGCCAACGTGCCGCGCGCGGCGCTCGACGCCGTGCGCGCCGTACTGCCTGGCCTCAACGGACCCACCGTGATAGAGATCGCCAACCACGGAAACTTCGTGGCAGTTCACGCCGTCGTTGCCGCCGATGCGATCTATCGCACGATTTCAGAGCTGCGGGCCCTTGGCGGCGAAGGTATTCTCGTTACGAGAATCGAGCGGCTGGTGCCATGAGCACGCCATCACCCGCGGTCACCGCACCACTCGTGCTGCGTGCACGCGGACCCTTCGATGCGCTCGACGCACTCACCCGGCGTGCGGTCGTCGATCGCGCGCAGTCGCGCCAGTCCGTCGTGCGCGAGCACACCGCGGCCATCGTTGAGCGGGTGCGCGTCGGTGGCGATGATGCCCTGCGTGAACTGGCCCGTGAGTTCGACGGTGTCACCCTCGCGGCCATCGCGGTGCCGCGCGAGCGCTGGACGCACGCACTCGACGCACTCGATTCGAGGTTGCGGGTCGCGCTCGAACGTGCCGCCCGCAACATCACCACCGTGCATGCAGCATTCCTGCCGAAGGCCACGCAGGTCTCGCCGGAGCCGGGCATCACGGTGGGACGCCGACCCGATCCGCTGCAGCGCGTGGGGGTATACGCGCCAGCTGGTCGGGCGGCGTATCCCAGTTCCCTGTTGATGGGCGCGATTCCGGCGCGCGTGGCCGGCGTGCCGGAAGTGATCGTCTGCACGCCGCCCGGTGCTGACGGTCATCCATCGCCCATTGTCCTGGCGGCAGCGGCACTGGCCAACGTCGATTCCGTCTTCGCCATCGGTGGTGCCGGTGCGATCGCCGCAATGGCGTTTGGCACCCCGACCGTGCCCCGGGTGGATCGCATTGTCGGTCCCGGCAACGCGTACGTCGCCGAAGCCAAGCTGCAGGTCAGCTCGCACGTCACCATCGACGCACCGGCAGGTCCGAGCGAATTGCTGGTGCTGGCGGACGTCACCGCAAACGCGTCGGTCATCGCGCGCGAATTACTCGCGCAGGCCGAACACGATCCCCATGCCGCTGTGATCGCACTGCTCTGCGGCGAAGCCGCTGAGCCGTTCGCCAACGAAATCGAGCGGGTGCTGGCCGACCTGGTGATGACGACGCCTCGCGGCGCCATTGTTCGAGAGTCGCTCGCAACGCGGGGGGCGATCGTCACGGTTCCATCAATTGCGCGTGGTATCGCCGTGGCCAACGAGTGGGCGGCTGAACACCTGTTGCTGGTGGTGGCGGAGAACCTGCGAGCGCCAACACTCGCCGCGTTGCGCGGCGCGGGCACCGTGTTCGTGGGGGCCAGCAGCTCGGTGGCATTCGGTGATTATATGACCGGAGCGAATCACGTTTTGCCCACCGCCGGGGCCGCCCGCCGCTACTCGGGGCTCTCCACACTCGACTTCGTGCGATGGACCACATGGCAGTCGGTCACACCAAGCGCCGCCGCGGGCATGGCCGACGATGTCAGCCGGTTCGCCGACGCGGAAGGCCTTCCGGCACATGCCGCAGCGGCGCGCGTGTGGTCATCAACCGGTTCGCCGTCATGACCCAACGACTCGCGTTCGCGCGCGCAGCGTACGACTCCGTATCGCTCTACGATCCGAAGCGCACGCCGATAGCCCTGGATCTCACCGACAACACCAATCTCTGGGGTATGCCGCCAGCAGCCGAGCGCGCGATGCGCGAAATACCCGTGGCTTCGGTCACACGTTATCCCACGCTGTACGGAACGGAGTTGAAGCAGGCGCTGGCAGACTATGTGGGCGTGACTCCCGATATGATCGTCACCGGCTGCGGATCGGATGACATTCTCGATTCCGCCATGCGGGCATTTGGGACGCCGGGCGATTGCATCGTGGGCTCCGATCCATCCTTTGCGATGATTCCCATCTTCGCGCAGATGAACGGGCTGCGCTGGCGGCCGGTGGTGGAGTTGCCGATTGCAGTGCCGTCAATCGCCCGGATGCCACAGCCCGACATCAGCGCGCTGCTCGCCGCGCGCGCCCAAATCATCTACCTGTGCTCCCCGAACAATCCAACAGGTTCGTTGATCGCCCGGGCGCACATCGAGCGAGTGGTGCACGAGGCAGATGGAGTCGTGTTCATCGACGAAGCGTATGCCGAATTTGCCGGTGTCTCGTCGGTCGACCTGGTGAAGCACTCGGATCGCCTGCTCATCATTCGCACGATGTCGAAGGCGTTTGGTCTGGCAGGACTGCGCATCGGCTATGCGGTTGGACAGCCAGCACTCGTGCGCGAGGTGGAAAAGTCGCGTGGGCCGTACAAGGTCAATGCCATTGCTGAACGGGTTGCAGTTGCAGCTCTTCAGCACGATCGTGGTTGGATCGACACGCACGTTGCACTCGCAGTGGAATTGCGGGAACGCCTCGCCGGGGAGTTGCGACTTATGGGGCTGTCACCAATGGGGTCCGCGGCAAATTTCGTGTGTGTGCCCATGCCGAACGCGGTGGCCGTGGGCCAGGCGTTGCGCACGCGCGGCATTGCGGCACGTCCATTTCCGGCGCTTCCACTGGTCGGAGACGCATTGCGCATCAGCGTCGGACCGTGGCCCGTGCTCGAGCAACTGCTTGCGGCATTGGCGCCCGCCATGGCAGAGGCAAATTGATGACGCGCCCACCCGTGCCCGATCCACTGCGCGTCACGGTGTT
>JANMRE010000655.1:0-3928 GCA_031370885.1 Gemmatimonadaceae bacterium | reverse complement strand
ATGATCACGGGATGCACCGTGGACGGTCGATATCTGGCGCGGGTGTGCGTGTTGAGCTTTCGTACACGCCTGCCCGAGATGGAGTGGTGCGTGCATCACCTCACCGAAGAGGCGGCCGGAATATTGGCGACGGAGTAGACTTACTCACCACCATGCTCGCGTCACTGCATATTGCCAGAGAGGCGCCACCTCCCCACACCCGTTCGACTTGCCATCACTATGCTGACGCTGACTCTGCGTGACTTTACCGACGCGCGTGCGCGAATCGACGCACACATCAAACACACACCGCTGCTGCCGTCGCGTCAGCTCAGTGAACTCACCGGTTTCGACGCACGTCTCAAGGCCGAGTGTTTCCAGACCGTTGGCTCGTACAAGATTCGCGGTCCGCTCAACAAGTTCGCCCAGATGTCCGATGAACAGAAGCGCCGCGGCGTGGTGTGCTCATCGGCGGGCAATCACGCCCAGGGCGTAGCGCTGGCCGCACGCATCTATGGCATTCGCGCGGTGATTTGCATGGCGACCAACGCCACGCCTGCCAAGATCGCCGCAACGAAGGCGTACGGCGGTGAAGTCGTGCTGCATGGCAACATCTGGGACGAAGCCAATGAGAGGGCTCTGGAGCTCGTACGCGACGAAGGGCTGCTGTACGTCCACCCCTTCGACGACGCCGATATCATCGCTGGACAGGGCACGCTCGGACTTGAGATCGTTCAGGACTGGCCGGATGTTGACGCGGTGGTGGTGCCGATTGGCGGGGGAGGTCTCATTGCCGGAGTGTCGATGGCGGTGAAGAGCCACAATCCGAAGATTCGCGTGATTGGCGTGGAGTCATCCGACGGACCAGCGATGCAGGCGAGTGTCAATGCGGGCAGTCTGCAAACGATTGACTGCCGCACGGTGATTGATGGGCTGCGTGTGCGACGCGCCGGTGCACTGAATTTTTCCGTCGTGCAGCGCTATGTCGATGACATCGTTGTCCTGCCCGACAAGGAAATCTTCGAAGCGATGCTGTGGGTGATGGAACGCTGCAAGCTGGTAGTTGAGGGTGCGGCCGCGGCGCCGGTTGCGGCGCTCCTGCACGGCCTCGTGAAGATGCCAACCGGTTCCCGGGTTGCTGCCGTGATTTCCGGTGGCAATATCAATCTTGATCAGTTGCGTGGACTGAGCTGGAATTAGCGCGGTTCTCTGGTGGCTTCGTCTCGAATTTCCAAAACATCTTTCTAACCGCAGGGGTCGCAGGGGACGCGGGGGAAATGAGAACGATTCCCCGCGTCCTCTGCGTCCCCTGCGGTGAGAATGTTTTTTTGGGTGAACGTCAGCGCTGCAATGTCCGCTCGCTCACCACGTCTTCGTGTAGGCAACCAGTTGATCCAGCGCCGTCCCCCAGCCGGTATGGAACCCCATTTCTTCGTGCTTCACGCGTGACGCCGGATCGCGGTGTCGCGCCATCGCGATGTACCGTGTGCCCGCCCCGTGCGACTCCAGCGTAATGATGCCGGTCATGAACGGGTTCTCGGCAGGGCGAAATCCTGGCAGCAACGCGTCGGTGAACACCAGGCGTTCCATTGGCACCACTTCCAGATAACAACCGACATTTGGAAACAGCTGCCCCTCGGGTGAACGGAACACCGTGTTGAAGCAACCACCGGGACGCAGATCGATCTCGCATTCCACGACGGTCCAGGGCTTCGGTGTGAACCACTGGCAAACATGCTCGGGCATCGTCCATGCCTTCCACACAAGTTCGCGTGGCACGTCGACAAAGCGGTCCAACACCAGGTCAAGCGCAGGATCAACGGTAATGAGCGGCGGGTGAGTCATGGTTGGTGCTCCTTGAGTTCGATGAGATACGTGTCGAGCTGATCGAGACGGCGCTCCCAGAGCGCGCGTTGTTTCATCATCCAGTCTTCGGCCACACGCAAGCGCCGTGGCACGAGGTGGTACGTGCGTATGCGGCCCACCTTCCGGGATCGCACCAACCCGCACGATTCGAGCACGCCCAGATGCTGGACAAACGACGGAAGCGCCATGTCGAAAGGCGCCGCGAGCTCGCTCACCGATGCCGGGCTCTTGCCCAACCGCTCCAGCACGTGCCGACGCGTTGGATCGGAGAGCGCTCGGAAAACGCTGTCGATTGGTTCAGTGGCGATTCGCATGGCGACAATGGTACGATGAGTATTCACTTAGGTCAATACCTAACAGATTCTGGCCGGCCTCAGTCTCCTTGCCTCGGAGATGCTCGCCGGTCACACCTCGCGGTCAACCGGCGTTTTCTCTAACTTCGCGAATGCTCCACTACCGTCCGTGACCCTACCGCGTCTCCTCCGCATCCACCCCGACGACTCCGTTGTCGTCGCCCTCACCGACCTGCGCGCCGGTGAAACCATCACGCACGACGCCAGCCCGCTGACCCTGCTCGCCGCTGTCCGTGCCAAGCACAAGGTGGTGCTGCGAAGCCTTGCCATTGGCGATCCGATCGTCATGTACGGGGTTCTTGTGGGCCGGGCAACACAGCCGATTCCGCGTGGCGCGGCACTCACCACCGACAACGTGCGGCATGATGCGTCCGCGATCGACCTGTCGGCCCCGGTCGCGCGTCCATGGATTGCACCCGACGTCTCGCGTTACGCTACGCGAACCTTTGATGGCTATCATCGCTCCGATGGACGCGTCGGCACGCGCAATTTGTGGCTGGTGCTGCCGCTGGTGTTCTGCGAGAACCGCAACGTGCGCGCCTTGCAGGAAGCGTTCGATCGCGAACTCGGCTACGGACAACCCGAGCGTCACCGACTCGCGGTGCGTGAGATGACCGCCCGCTACCAGCGTGGTGAACCCATCAACGCGCCGTCTATCGACACGAGCGCGCCGAGCACCGGCGCAACGCGACCGTTTCCCAATCTCGATGGCATCCGCTTCCTCACGCATGAAGGCGGGTGTGGCGGAACGCGACAAGACACGCGCGCGCTGTGCGGGCTGTTGGCGGGCTACCTGGTGCACCCCAATGTGGCCGGTGCCACGGTACTCTCGCTGGGCTGTCAGCACGCGCAAGTAGACGTTCTGCGCGACGAGATCGCGCGCCGTGATGCCAACTTCACCAAACCGCTGTTCACGTTTGAGCAGCAACGCATGGGTACCGAAGACGCGCTTATGACTGCCGCCATTCGCGAGACGTTCGCCGGCTTCATCGAAGCGAACCGCGCCGAGCGTGCGCCCGCGCCACTGTCCGCGCTGTCGCTCGGGCTTAAATGCGGAGGTTCCGATGGATTCTCCGGGATCTCGGCCAACCCCGGTGTCGGCTACACCTCCGACTTGCTGTGTGCACTTGGCGGCACCACGCTGCTGGCGGAGTTTCCCGAGCTGCTGGGTTCGGAACAGGATCTCATTGAACGATGCACGCGACCCGAGCTCGCCTCGCGGTTCGCCGAACTGATGCGCGCCTACGATGCGCAGGCGCACGCAGTGGGTTCAGGTTTCGAGATGAATCCCTCTCCTGGCAACATTCGTGATGGACTGCTCACCGATGCGATGAAGTCGGCCGGCGCCGCGCGCAAAGGCGGCACGTCGCCGGTAACCGATGTGCTGGACTACCCGGAGCGCGCCACCACGCCGGGTCTCAACCTGCTGTGTACTCCGGGCAATGACGTGGAGTGCACCACGGCGCAAGCTGCCGCCGGGGCAACGTTGATTCTGTTCACTACCGGACTGGGCACACCCACTGGCAACCCGGTAGCGCCGGTGCTCAAGCTGGCCACCAACACGCCGCTTGCGCGTCGCATGCCAGACACCGTAGACATCGACTGCGGTGCCGTGGTATCGGGCGAGGTCACGCTGGAGCAGATGGGAGAACGAATTCTCGATCTCGTGATCGAAACGGCCAGCGGGCGGTATGTCACCACCGCAGAACGACTGGGCCAGTGGGATTTCA
>JANMRE010000587.1:0-10736 GCA_031370885.1 Gemmatimonadaceae bacterium | reverse complement strand
CGGCGGCGGTCGGCGCGACGCCGCTCAGTTGGACGACACAAGACAGCCTGCGGTTCGTGGAGCACCCCGATACCTATCCGATTGGCTGGCCGTCAGCACACGCTCCGCTCGTGCTCGCGAATCCGTTTGAGCACGACGCGAACGCGCTTATGACCGGCGCGAAACTGTACATCGCCTACAACTGCATCGATTGTCATGGCGCCGGCGGCAGTGGCTCGATGGGACCCAGTCTCGCTGATGGCCGATGGCATTTTGGCGGGCGTGCCGGGGAGGTGTTTGAGTCCATTTATCAGGGTCGACCCGACGGCATGCCGGCGTGGGGCGGACGCATTGCGAATGATCAGATCTGGATGTTGGTGGCGTACGTGCGCTCACTGAACGGCGGACGTGATGTAAGTACGGAAAACTTCACGGGCCGGACGGTCGAGCGCACGGGGCATTGAGCGGGCACTCGTGGCGCCTGCTGTCATCGTGAGGCGTTTAAGCGCGCCGCGATGCTCAGTCGACGTGGTTCGACCACGTTATGCGCTCGAACAGGCGCTGGAGCTTTGCGCCCTTGATGGGATTCACCGAACACACCCATGCGACCCTGCCAGCGAGGTGCGCGCGAAAATCCGGATGTCCGTCGCGATTCTGACTGTGCGACCCCTGCCGAAGGCAGTTGGACAGTGTTGCCTTGAGGGCGTCGAATTCTGCTCGCGGCACGTTCGCGCGCGCGTTCACGACAAGTCCGGCCAGTTGTTGTCGGACGCCTTGTCGCATGATGCGCGTTTTTCGGTGCTGGACATTCCAGCCTTCGTCGTGGACGATGACGGCGATCTGCGTGGCATAGCGCTGCACCTGTCGCGCGAACTCCGCGCCACCGGAGAACGCGAGGTCGTCGGCGTATCGCGTGTACACAGCGCCTGCCCAATCGGCGAGCCCGGTAAGGCGACAATCGAGACGGTAGGCGCACATGTTGGCGAGCGCGGGCGACGTAGGCGCTCCCTGCGGCAGGTGCGGTTGGACGTAGAGTCGCTGCGCGACTGCCATTGAGTCGGCGCTCACTCCCATTGGCGGAGAGCCAGCAAAAACTCGCCGTGGAACCGCGTTGGTACAGAGGCCACCCAACAGATCGGCCACGGTTTCCGGATAGCCCAACGTGCGAAAGACCGCTTGAATGCGAGCGCCACCCACGCGTGGGAAGAAATCCTGCAGATCCATTCGCAGCACGATGTGCTGGCCAACATGCGGTTGGGCAAAACTGCGGATCGAGCGTCCCTTCACGAAACCGTGCGCGGCGCTGTCGTAGTGGGGGACCACCTCAAGGATGTCGTGGAGAATCTGACGCTGAATCGTTTTCAACCGCGCCTGCGGTGCTTCGATCACCCGAACGCCCCCCGCACGCTTCGCGAGAAACCGGTAGTGATAGTGGTGCAGTGGCGACGCGGGCACTGATTGACGACGTCGCTTGATGTCGCTGAGCCACTCCAGTTCTGCAAGCGGGACACCGAGCCATTCCGCGAGCGTCGCGGCCGATTCTATGCGCGGTACGTTCCAGTCGCTGGCCGCGGCTACGGGCTGCATGCGCGATGGCTCCACCAACCATGTGGTGTCGCGGCGCAGCGCGGACGACGCCGCTGACGTCTTTCGCCGGTTTGTCCAGGAGCGATCGTGCAGCAGGAACTGCACGATGTCGCGAAGTCGCGGACGCGTGCGGCCGTCGAACGCGGCGAGGTAGCGGGTGGCGAGTGGCACGAACATGTGCCGAGGACGATGGATCGTGGCCTCGCCGCGGGTTGCGATCGCGGTGACACCCTGCTCGCCGGCCGCAAACGCCCGTGCCAATGCAATGACGCGCCATCGATCGGACATGCGGGCGGGCTGAGTGTTCCAACGAGTCTGACTTTGCGTGAGCAAGCCTGCGCCATCGCGCAGAGACGCTCACGCCGCGAAATCCCAGCTTCAGGTACATCCCTGGGGTAACCCCAGAGTGGCAGCGCATCGTTGAACTGCAGTCAACGGTGATCTCCCTGCTTGAAACACTCATACCAGCGCCGACGCACACGACGATGATACTCCACCCACGGTGGACTTGTCGAGACCCCACCGCAGCGCCGACCAGAAGAGTCGCTTGGGGTCAGGGCTTCACTTTGGCAATAAGACTGACGCCCGGCAACTCTTTCAAGTGCGGATCACACGTCAACAGCGCAGCGCCATCCCGCGAGCGCGTGGTGATCGAGGTGGTGCTCAACGGGATCGCGGAAGTCCGAGCGCAACTGGACGGGATGTATCACTCAGGTTTACGGCGTTCAGGGCGCGGTGACGTCGACGCCGATCAATTTGAAATGGGACGATGCGTCGAGCAGATGCCGATCGCTTGAATAGATACGATTGACACCGTACGCTGCGGCACTGGCGCAATGAATCGCATCAGCGGCACGAAGCACGGTCGACACCGGGAGCGACGCAAACGCATCGCACACGCGCTGTACGATTGCGGCATTCACCGGAATGAACGTCCAGATTCCATCAGCGCAATCTGCATTGAATTGCGCCGCCACCGCTGCCGCTTCACGCCGCGTCAAGGCCTTCTCGCGTCGTTTGCGATGCACCGCCGCCGCGAACTCGGCGCGCGTGAGCTCGGACGTCACGAGATCGACAGTGTCAGCAGCAAGCGATCGCACGGCCTCGCTCCCGTTTTCCAGCACGTAGCACTTGAAAACGAACGCGGTATCCAAATACCTGCTGGTCACGGCGCGCTGCAAGAACGACCCCGGCTGGTACGCCGCACGTTAGAATCGCGACCGATCATCAGCGATACCGACGGAGGAATCCCCGACAATTCTTCGCTTGAACGCCGCGAACTCCGGGAGCAGCACCCGTTCCCGAAAGGTGCGACGCGCGTCGCGTTCCACATACGGGGCGAGTGTCGCCACTGGTCGACCATGGTCGGTGACGACAACCGCATATCCTGCCGCTGCCGCTTCGCGAACCAGCGTTCCGGTACGTTCGTGCAACTCACGAATCGAAATGCGGCGTGGAGTACGCATGTGACACAATGTGACACATCGGCGCGATCACCGCAAGTCCGGCACTATCGGCACAAGACGTACTCAGACTCGCCCGTCACGGCGGCGAGGAACCCGCGTGGTCGGTCGATGCGCACGCGGATGTTGCTACCAGAACACGTCGACGCCAAACTCCTTTGCGAACACGTCGTCGAGCGTCACTATGGTGCACTCACGGATCAGTGCCTGCGCGGCGAGCAGTCGGTCGAACGGATCACGATGGGCGCTGACCAATTGTCCGGCCCGCACTGCGGCGTGTGCATCGAGGTCGAGCATACGGAATCCGTCGGCCTCCACGACGTATTGAAAGGCTGACATGATTGCCGACGGGACATGCAGCTTGCCGAGTCGAACTTTGGTGGCAATCTCGAAAGCGGATACCGCGCTGACGTAGATCGGTCGCGCGCGAGACTGGTGCAACGCGGTCCGCGCACGCGGTGTGAGCCGCGGGCTGTCGGCATGCCAGAAGATGAACGCGACCGTGTCGAGCAACAACGCGCGGTCGTCGGGTGCTACAGCCCCCATGCACTGGCCTCGTCATCGGGAAGCGGATCAAACGCGTCGTCGTCGAACGTGATGGCGTCGCGAAAACGACCCGGCATGGGCTCCGGCACGAACGGGCGCAGCTCGGCCATCGGTCGACCGTTCACGCTGATCACATACGCTTCGCCGGAAGCAGCCACCTCTCGGACGAGCGCGGCGAGTTTAGCCTTGGCTTCGGAAATCGGGATATTTGGCATGAAATCTCCTTTTGACTACTTCGATCGGTCAATCTAAACAGACCTATCCAGAAGATCAAGAAGCCGCTCGGCGATGAGGCGCTCGCCGTCGAACGCGGCAGTTGCTACCGTGCGATCTTGTCGAAGGCGACATTGCCGATGGCGTAATCGCGCCAGCTGGCATAGTCGAAGTGCCACCACTCCAGCGGATTGGCAACAAAGCCCTCGCCGACCATCGCAGTGCGCAACAGCGCGCGATGCCATCGCTGCAAGGCTGTGCCGCCGGGGTAGTCTGCGTGGGCGCGTCCGGTGCTTTCGTCGTACGTGCTGGGCATCTCGATCGGCCGACCCGTCTTGAGATCGTACAAGGTGAGATCAACCGCGGCGCCCCGGTTGTGCTTCGATCCTTCGGCTGGATTCGCCACCAGCCAACGCTTGTCGTCGGGCATCGCCTCCCAGAACATCTTCGTCACATACCACGGCCGATAGGCATCGTGTATCAGCAGTCCGTATCCGAAGGCTCGTAGCGCGCGAGGCGCGCGCACGACGGCGTCGGCCGCCGGTCGTTGCATGAAGGCACGCGACTCATCGTAGAACCTCGTGCCAGCGAAATTGTTGGTCGTCGCGTAGCGGATCTCGAGTGTGATGCCAGGGTCGAGTGTCGTGAGTTCGACGAGATCGCGCTCGCGCGCGGGTGGTTTCTCGGTTGGCGGCACCGCCGCAAGCGCTTCGCGGCGAATGTCCGCAATGCTGCGGACCGGCGTCACCTTGAGCTGGTTCACACCTTCCGCCGGGCCTACCTGACGCCTTGTGAGTTGCAATCGCCGTAGCGCGGTAACGGAGAGAACTTGACGCGACGCCGTTGCACGCGCCGTGTCGAGCAATACGAGCCTCGCGCTGTCTTCAATCACGAACACGACACGACCGCTGCGATCGTATTCACCGACCCATTTGCCGAGTGCGTGAGCGGCTGCGGGTTTCGGTCCAGGCGAAAGCATGCTCGTCGCTGTCGCCGCCTGGGCGTGCAGCGAGGCATGCAGTGGCACGCTCAACAGCATGGCGGCGACGGCGAGCGCGAACCTGGAACGGCGGCTCACAACTTCTCCCACCGACGAGTCCAATAGGCATGTTGGAGAATCCGAGGTGTTAGTGAGCGAGTTCTCCACGATCAGTCGCTTCAGAGCTCGACCGCGAACTCGTTTTTCCCCAGCACGCGTGTTGGGCCAAAGGTGATTGGGCCGGCGCTTCCCGATCCCGGCGGAATGCTACAGCTGGCCTGCGAGGCAATTTCGACGCTGGGGAACTGTCCGGCGGCTCGAGTGAGCTGGAAGGTGCTGTCCTTGAATGCCTTGGCCGAATTGAAACAGTACACCGGGGCGGTGGTGCCCAGCACCGTCCGGAAACTGCGAAACATTTGCGGCCACTTGTAGTCGGTGCCACCCGACGGATTGCCCCAGTAGTCGAACGCACCAATCACGTAAATAGCGTCTACGGCACCTCCGTTGAAGGCCGTCTTCATACTGGCGAGCATTCTCCTGAACTTGTCGGGCGGCGTGCCGCAGCTGAAATGTGCGCCGACCAACGTGCCATTGGCGACACTGCAGGTTACCGTCGTGCAGGTGCTGACGCCGGGATAGCCGATCGTGCTGGTGTCGGTGCCGACGCTCTCCTCGTAGATCACTTTCATGGTGTGTCGACCTCTGTGAACAATGGTAAGCGGAAAGCGTTGGCACGAAGTCCCTGTGATTCCCAACGTACGTCACCTTCGCCGTCATCGCAAACTCCATCGGCGCGTCGGCTTGCCGTAAACGCGTACCAATTGTATGATTATCCGTATGAAGACTACGCTTGTGCTTCCTGACAATTTGGTGCGTACCATCAAGCGCCGCGCCGCTGAACGCGGCACGACGCTGTCTCAAATCGTGGCCGAGGCGCTCACGCGCGGCTTGGAGATTGCGCCGGCTATCGATCTTGCCCCGCTGCCTACGCATCGGATGGGCAAGCCGCGTGTCGACGTCGCTGACCGCAACGCGCTGTACGATGCCATGGAAGGCGCGTAGTCCGTGTTTGTCGTCGACACCAACCTGCTGCTCTACGCCGTGAATCCCGACGCCGAAGAGCATGAGCAGGCGTACGCACTCATCGAGTCTTGGCGTCGCGACGACCGACGGTGGTATGTCACATGGGATATCGTCTACGAGTTCCTGCGCGTGAGCACGCACCACAAGGTGTTTGGACGGCCATTGTCGCTTGTGCAAGCGACCGAGTGGATGGCGTCACTCCTGCGCAGCCCGAATGTCGCCGTACTCACGCCAACGGATCGACACGTGGATGTCCTTGCGGAGCTCACCGCACGCCACCCACGGCTTCGCGGCAACCTGGTGCATGACATGCACACCGTCGTATTGATGCGCGAGCATGGAATTACCGAAATCCGCACCACCGACGCGGACTTCCATCAATTTCGATTCCTCACGGTCGTCAATCCGCTCGGCAGCGAGCGCGTCTAACTCGCGAGCGTCGCGTAGGCGCGCCCGCTGGCCTCCAGGCCTGGGTGAATGCCACGGACGATGAATCGGCAGGCGGGCGCCCCCCTCTGTGACGCGCCCCCAGCGGTTTCACAGCGGGTGTTTGCTAATACCTTGGCCGCGTGGTGCGCGGCACCTTGCCGCAGTTCGCCGGCCAGTTCGCAGGCCACGTTCCCGGTGATTTATCACGCTTGATGAACTCGGGATCTTCCGACGCCAGATACACCATCAGGGCGGCCAGTGTCGCGTTGTGCTTCACATCGTCGAACACCACCTTGTCGTACGTGTCGCGGTTGGTGTGCCACGTGTACGTGCCGTAGTTCCAGCCTACCGCACCCATGCCAAACGACGGCGTGCCGAAACATGCGAACACGGCGCCGTCAGTGCCGCCCGGATTTCCCGTGGGCACGTCGTTGAAACTCCATGACACGACATTGGCGCTCATGCTGTCGGTATAGAAGCCGGGCAGCTTGCTGTACCACTGCTTGAGATGACGACCGATATCGCTCAGGCCTGACGACGACAGCGACTGCACACGACCCGTGCCGTTGTCCTGATTGAACAGCCCCTGCAACCCCTTCATCACTTCCGGATGATCCTCGGTAAAGGCGGTGGATCCGTTAAGCCCCTGTTCTTCGCTGGACCAGTGTCCCACCATGATGGTGCGCTTGGGATTCGGGTACGCTTTCTTGAGAATGCGCATCGCTTCCATGGCCATCAGCGTGCCGGTGCCGTTGTCGGTCGCGCCCGAAGACCCGTCCCACGAATCGAAGTGGGCCGACAGCATCACGTATTCGTCGGGCTTCTCGCTGCCCTTGATCATGGCGATGGTGTTGAACGCGGGCTGCTCGCCAAGCAACGACGCATCAACGTCAAGGCGAACCATGGGCTTTTGATTGTTCTCCGCCAGGCGATACACCAAGCCATAGTCTTCGCAGGTGAGTGTGACGGCGGGGGCGATCTTGTTGTACGTCTCGAATACTTCGATCACGCCCCAGCCACCGCTGCCACCGGGTCCTCCGCCAAATCCGCCGCGACCTCCTGCCGCCGCGGCGAGGCTCGCGGCCGGTCCGCCGCCACGATCACTCGCAGTTGGACCCGTCGGCGCATTGCCACCGCGTCCACCGCCACCACCGCCGCCGGCCCCGCCACGACCACCGCCACCGGGCGCGGCGAATGGGTTACCGAATCCGGTGAGCTTGGTGCGTGACGTGATCATGCCCACCACTCCCGCCTTCTCGAGGCGCATGCCCAGCGTGCCCGTGCCGAGCCCCATGGAGTAACCCGTGCCGCGATACAGTTTCGTACTGTCAGGGCGATTGTTCGGACCGTTCATCACCGCCCAGTCGGCGTTGTTCAGCGCAATGAGTGAATCCATTCGCGCCTTCGATTCTGCGGTCGCAAAGCGGATCCAGTCTTCCGATGGCCGACACGTTGGGAATGCCGGCGACAGCATGACGATCTTACCCTTCGCCTTTGGCAGCCACGCCACGAACTCGGTACTGTCGGCGAACTTCGGCAGAACTATTGCTTCCGCGTTCACCGGCTTGAGTTTCGTACCGGGACTCCATGCCAGCATCGTGCCTTCGAGTGACCGGGCGCGCGGTTGCATGAGATCGATATGCGAGACGCCACGACGCCATCCACGCCACGTGCCATACTGCTCACGTTTGGCGTCGATGCCCCACGACTTGTACTGCCCGATGGCCCAGTTGCTGGCGGCCGTCATCCCGGGGCTTCCGGTCAGGCGCGGACCAATGGAATCGAACAGCGCCTGACCGAGCTTCTGAACCTGCGAGCTGTCCATCCCGATGCGCCAGATACGCTGAATCGCGGCGTCGTCGGTGGGGAAGGTGGTCGGGCGCTGGGCGGAAGCGGCGGCGGCCGTGAGCGCGGCGGCGAGGGAGGCGATGCAGGCGACCGTCAAGCGGCGAATGAGAGACATGGGGGGAAGACGGGAGACGTGAGAAGGGAGACGGGAGACTTCCCGACGGCTTGATCATGGGCGCAGACAAGAGAAAACGCGACAGACGGCTTGGGCGTTGTGTTTGCGGATGCTATTGGCCCGCGACCGCGCGAATGTCGCGCTCTACCGTGCGCGAGGCTGCAAAGAGCACCAGTGCCAGCGTCATCCCGATGGCCGGAACGATGAAAAACGCATCGTGCAATCCCATCGCGCGGATGGCGTCGGTCATCACCGTGCTTCCCGTCGCTTCCATGGCGCGATGCGCGAGCCGATCGCTCAACATGCCAAGGATCGCCGTACCAAAGGCGCCGCCCAACACATACATCCAGAAGAAGTACACGGCCATGGCGGTACCGCGCAGATGCGCCGGCACCACGTCGTGCACGGAGGCGTAGACCGTCGCGTAGTACAGATAGAAGCACATCCACCCAAGTCCCATCAACATCATGAACGGGACAATCGCTCCGGGTGCGAGCGCGAGTGCGAAATACACGCACGGCGACGAGATCGCGAGTGCGATGGAACCAACGATCAGTCGACCATTGGGCCGCCAATGCCGCGCCCGATCGGAGAGCATGCCGCCGAACACCAACGAGAACACGCCAACCAGGCCCAGCGTGATGCCGGCAACAATGTTGGCATTCGCAATCGTCAGCCCGTGATACCGACCCAGATACGCCGGCATGAACGCGTTCACGGCGTACGCATTGAAGTTGTGCAGCGCGCCCGACAGCACGATCCAGCGAAGTGTGGGAATGCGCCAGAGCGCCAGATACGGTGCCCAGAATCCGGCCGCCGCCGTCGCGTGGGTTGGCGCGGAAGTTGATGTGGCGGCGTGATCGGCGCTGCCGCGTGGCGGCTCGACGATGCGCGAAACCGCGTACGCCAACACCAGACCCGGCACGATGGCCACGAAAAATGCCGCGCGCCAACCCCAGGCCTTGGCAATGAGTCCACTGAACACACCCGCAAGGAAAATTCCGATGGGCAGTCCGAGCATGAACAGCGAGAGCGCCCGCGCACGCTTGGCGCTGGGATAGAGATCGCCAATCAGCGAGTGCGAGGCGGGTGAGCAACTGGCTTCGCCAAAGCCCACGCCCAGACGCGCCGCAAAGAGCGTCCAGTAGTTGATCGCCAATCCCGACGCCGCTGTGCACACGCTCCACACTGTGACACCCCATCCCAGCAGCCTCGCCCGCGATCCGCGGTCGGAGAGTCGACCAAGTGGAAGACCAATGGCGGCATAAAACAGCGTGAACGCGGTACCGAGCCAGCCAATGGCCCCGTCACTCAAGCCGAATTCCCGTCGGACCGGCTCAGTCACGGTGGCGAGAATCTGCCGATCGTAAAAGTTGAGGAGGTTGATGAGGAACAGCAGAATCAGCGTGGTACGTGCGCTGGTGGGGACCGGTGTGGATTCTGGCATGGCGAGAACGTGCGGGTTAGTCCGGGGCACCGCAACTGTCGCGCGGTCGGGCAGCAATATTTCGCCATGCCGGCAATGATTTGGTAACGCACGAACGATCTGGGTGCGACATACTTCGCGCGTCTCGAACCGGAGTATCCGATGGGCCTTCATCTCAACTTCGAACTGCGCCTTCCTGCGTCCACCTCACACAACTCGGCGGCCGCGACGCTGATCGCGCTTCGCACCCATGCGCTCACGTTGGCGTTTGCGGACGTGTCGCCATTTCTGTCCGAGTTTTCGGTCAACGGCACCGTTGAGCGAGAACGACTCGAATCGTTGCGGTTCTGGGCATCGATGATCGCGCAGCCCCTGGACGACGAGGTGCCGCCGTTGCGGGGCGACGCAGCCACCGCGCAGGGATTCTACGTCAACCCCGGAAAAGGCTGTGAGACGGCGTTTTTCGGATTGCTCTGCCGCTCCGATGCGGCAGGCACAAACGCCGAGTGGTACTGGCGCTGCAGTTGCAAAACTCAATATGCCTCCATCGTAAGCGATGCCCACCTTGTCGCCTGCCACACGTCCCTCGTGCGGCTCCTCGACTACGCCATCCAACTTGGCATTGGCGTGGACGTCCACGATGACCCCCACTACGGGGAAACCCGCGACGAGTCGCGTCTGGTGCGTGAGGTGCAAGCGATGAACCGCATGGTGGCGGGTTTCGCCGGTCGGTTGAGCGATGCCATCGGCAGCGAACACGGTGTCCAGGCCTCCATTTTCAGTCATCCTCGTTTTGAGCATTTGGAGATGGGTGAGGGCGAATGACTCGTCGCCATGCGTATGCGTGGGACAGGAACGCGGCAACCTCTCGCGTTGATCGAAGTCGCAGGCTAACGCAGGCTCACGCGACGTCTCCCCTTGTGCAGTTCGGCGCCTGTGGGCAGTTTTGCGCTGCGGCTGAGCCTACATTCACCGGAAAGGCGCGTGGAGACAGAGGGTATCCCGCCAGTAGCCCAGAACGAGGTCGATTCTGCTTCTGAGTCGGGAAGTGGTCAACGTGATGCGCTC
>JANMRE010000471.1:0-4787 GCA_031370885.1 Gemmatimonadaceae bacterium | reverse complement strand
GACCGAAGGGACGCTAAAGGCTGGCGAGATCGCTCCGATACTCTCCAGGGAAGAGATTGCCGTCGGTCGCGTGTTGTGACCCCCAAGGGGTTGCGATACCTCTACGCCTCGTCCCCGCCCATGCGCGTTACCAACCAGATCATCACCAGAAACAGCCAGTCGCGATTGCAGAGCAAACTGCAGTCCATCGATCGGTTGAACGAAGACATCTCGTCGGGTATCCGCTTGCGTAAGATGTCGGACGATCCGACCGCGGCCGGCGAAGTCGTGCGGATCGGCAGTTCCATGCGGGCCATCACGCAGTTTCGGCGCAACGTGGATCTGGGTATCGCGCGCGCGTCCGCCGAGGAAGTCGTTCTCAATCAGGTGACCGAAGGACTGGGTCGTGCGACTGAACTGGGTGTGGCCCAGGCATCAGGTACGGCAAATGCGCAGACTCGATTAATCGTAAAGACCGAGATCGACCAACTGCTCAGCTTTGCCGTCGACCTGGGCAACACACGCTTTGGCGACGACTATCTGTTCAGCGGCACGCGGGCAGGTGAACGGCCCTTTCGCATGCCACCCACTCCCGCCGATGGCTTTTCGGCGCTGACCGTTGGCGCCATACCGGTGAATCCGAGCGGCGCGACGAGCCTCGAGATCAACGATGGCGTGTTCCTCACGCCGTCACACAACGGCACTGACGTGTTTCTCACCACCGATGCGTTCGAAGCGCTGCGGGCGCTTTCCACGGCGCTGGGCAACAGCGACGTCCCGGGCATTCAAGCGGCGACCGATCGCGTGACGGCAGCCAGCAGTCAGGTGCAGAACGTGCTCGGCGCGCAGGGCGCCCGCTTCAACGAACTGGAAGGTACCCGCGCCAATCTGGACCAAACCGAGTTCAACCTGAAAACGTTTCGCGCCGACTTGCGTGACACCGAAGTTGACAAAGCGATCGCCGAATTGATCGGCAAGCAGACACTCTATCAGGCAGCGATGAGCGCGACGTCGCGCATTCTTGGCCTGAGTCTCGCCAACTACCTGTGACCACTCCATGACATCCGTGGCCCACGCCAACCCGCTCTTGCCGGAATCCACCACTCGCTGCGTCGATTCGTTGGTGCTCGGCGCGGTCGAGATCTCCAACGACGTGGTGATATCGTTTCCAACGCCACTCTGGGGCTTTCCCGACTACGACGAATACGCGCTGCTGCCGGCTGCCCGCAACGGGTTGTGGTGGTTGCAATCGATGGTGAGTGATGGGGTGACGTTCCTGCTGGCGGATCCTTTCGTTCTCGACACAAGCTACGGCGTCGATCTGGGTGACAGTGAGCGCGCGGCACTGGGCATCGAGCAACCGTCCGACGCCTTCAGTCTGATCATGGTGACGCTGCCGAACGAATCGGGAGATACCGTTACGGCGAACTTCCGGGCACCGGTCGTGTTCAATCTGACGCGACAACTGGGCATGCAGGTGGTGTCTCGCGACGAATCACACAGCATTCGACGTGCGGTCACGCTGAACGTGTTTCCCACGCAAACGGACGGCGTGCGGGTACCGTAGGTTGACTGGTCTCGCTTCAACCGCTCACGCGTCAGGCACCGATGCGCTGGAAAGCGCACAACGTCATACCGACGGTACACCGCGATTTCATGTGACGGCGCAGCACAACCATGCGGACTGGATCCGTGTGGAGGCCGCCGAGAACGCGGGTGGCGTTGCGGCGGAACTGCGAATATTTCTCGACGCGCAGCTTGAGGCCGGCGATGCATTGGTGGATGTTGCGCCGGGTTTTGGCTTTGTTGCGCTGAGTGCGGCCACCGCACCCGGCGGCACGCCCAGTGTGTATGTACTGGAGCAGCCGGAGGGCTCCACCAAACCGCTGCAGTCGTCGGCGCGCGCGGTCGGCAGCTGGGTAAACCCCTTCGATCTCGAGGCGCTTCGCGACGGGACGCTGACCGACGACCTGGTCGCCCGCGTACCAAACGATGGTCGCATTTTCGTGCACGCCAATCTGGCGATGTTGCCGGTTGTGCTGAAAGGCATCGCGCCGCTCGTATTGCTGGGCCGCGTGGTGGCCTGCTGCCTGAGCATCCCGCGAGATTCCGATGACAGCGCATTGCGCGCGGCCCACGAGTTGTTCACCGCACTGGGATTTCGGCCACACGAAATGCACGATCACGACGACGAACCACAACTCTTTGCAGTGGAGTCGTTGACGTCGGAGTCGTGCATCATCGCCATCGCCATCGTCGAGCCTCTGGCGTGCACCGACGCTCCCTCGGTGCCGGTGCACGACCGTACCGCAGACGCCGAGGGGCATTCCGCAACACCGGTCGCGACCAGCAGCATCCCGCACGCGGCGGCCGCGCGCGCCGTCGCGCCGCCGACGTTCGCATTTATAGCACCGTATTGCCGCACCGGATACGGGATTGTCGGTGCACATCTGCTTCGCGAATTTCTGCTGCAGGATGCGCCAGTGGCGTACTTTCCACTTGGTCAGATCGATACGACCGTGGTGAAGAACGATGTAGTGCGGCGCGCGCTGGCGCGCCAGGGATCGTTCGACGACTCGGCACCCAGTGTTCGACTCTCACAGCAATTCGATCTTGCGTTGCATGTGGGTCGCGGCCCGCGCGTGGGATTCCCGATCTTCGAACTGGACTGCTTCCACCCGTACGAGCGCCATCATCTGGAGCGACAGGATCGACTGCTCGTGACCTGTGAATGGGCGCGCGGCGTGCTGCGGGAGAACGGCCTTTCGAAAACACCCATCGATATCGTCCCGTTGGGTGTCGACCGACAGGTGTTCCACGAAGGCGTTCCGTGTACCGCGCCGAAGGCGACCGACACCGTGTTCATGAACGTCGGGAAGCTCGAGCGCCGCAAAGGACAGCTGGATCTGCTCAGGGCCTTCGAGGCGGCATTCGCGTCAGCCGACGCCGTGCAACTCGTGCTGGTGTGTCACAACCCTTTTGTCGACGAAAAGACGTTCGCGGAGCTGGTGCTGCCCTTTCGCACGTCGCCAATGGCCTCACGTATCACACTGGTTACTACGCCGTTGCCCACGCAGCGAGAGCTCGCCTCGGTAATGGCCTCGGCCGATTGCGCCGTGTTCCCGGCACGTGCGGAAGGCTGGAATCTCGAGGCGCTGGAGATGCTTTCGATGGGCAAACCGGTGATCGCCACCGATTGCACGGGGCATTCAGCGTACCTAACCCACGACAATGCACGCCTTGTCACGGTGGACGCCTTGGAGCAATCGGTGCCCGGTGCGCTGAAGGGACGTTGGGCGGCATGGGGCGCGCGACAGCACGAACACCTGGTCACGCATCTGCGTGATGTGCACGCAGCGAAACACCACGGCTCGCTCGGAATCAACCACGCCGGCATCAGTACGGCGCAGCAGTTGTCGTGGTCGGCGTCGGCGAATGCGCTGATGCAGAGCGTTGCGTCGGCCTGACTGCCGCCACGCGCACGTCGCAAGCGCGCCTAGCGCATCCGCACCGCGATCCCGATGGGGACGATTGAGTCGAGCGACTCGATGAATTCCCAGCCATCCAACTGCGTCTTGAGATAGTTCCAGAGCTTCAGCAACGACGGCTCGAGTACGTCGGGTTGCGTGCGCAATGACCCATATCGGCTTTGCGCGCAATCGCCGAGCACTTCGTCGGCCGAGTCCACGAGATCGTCAAACACCAGCGCGCCACCCACGGCGATGTGCGGGATCACATCCATCAGATCCCACCAAGTGCCCAATGCGGTGTGATCGCCGTCCACCGTCACGAGGTCGAACATACGCGGCGCGGCCTCGCCCGCCCGGAGCAATTCGGTTTCGTTAAGCTCTCCCTCGCCGAGCGAAACGTCCTGGAAGAACACGGGAAGCGTATCGTGACTGTTCCCGGACAGAAAGTGCAGCGCGCCGCGATGAAATGGGGCCACTCGGCGCATTTCGTCGCGAACGAAGCCCGGACCTGGATTGTCAACACCGCCGTAGTTCTGCATCCACCAGTCAAAGCAGTACACGTTGACGGCAGGCGCTTCCGCGAGGACCTGTGCCAGACTCCAGCCCCGGCGCGTGCCGATCTCGAGGTAGCTCCGGGGCTGGATGGCGCGCGCTATCGCGCGAAGCGCTGAACGGATCTCGATGCGTGGCTCGTCGCGCGCGACGCCTTCGCGCAGCCACGCGATGAGCCGGGGCTTATTCACCTCGTCGTCGCCAAGCTGCTCAAGTGTGTCGGCCGTCGCGGCATTCACCGTTGGTGTGCCGATGACGTCGCGAATCCGGCCGAGGTGTTCGAGAGCGATTGACGCGGAAAGGGCGGTGGTCATGGGCGAGTTGGAGTGGTGAAGGCGTGTCGACGAGGTCAGGCAGCGTTACGGATGTGCTTCACGATGGCCGGCACACCGACTGCCAGCGCAGAGTCGGCGATGTTTTTCGTGGCGACCGCCCCCGCGCCCAGCACGGCATTCGCGCCGATCGTGATATGCTCGAGAATCGACGCACCGGTGCCAAGGTACGCGCGACGACCAATGGTGACGCATCCGGAGATATGACAACCGGGCGACGCGGTCACGAAATCGCCGATGATCGTGTCGTGACCAACGGTGCAGTCGAGATTGAGCGCCACATGGTCGCCGATGCGAATGTCCGTGGTGGCGATCACGCCGGCACACAGGATCGAGCCATCGCCAATGTGCACATCGGGTCCCACGCGGGCGCTTTCCGCGATGACGGCCGGAGCAAAGTGATGACCATCCGCCTGGGCAGCGGAGACAATACGCTCCTTGATATCGGTCATGC
>JANMRE010000577.1:0-8725 GCA_031370885.1 Gemmatimonadaceae bacterium | reverse complement strand
TGGCTGGCCGGCACGCGATCTCACCATGGTGGGCGTGACCGGCACCAACGGCAAGACCACGACCGTCGCACTCGTGCGGCATCTGTTGCATCACGACGACCGCCCCGCGGCGTCGATCGGCACGCTGGGCGTGCTGGTGGGGTCGGTGGGTGACCCGGTTGCCGGTGGTCTGGGACTGACCACTCCGGCGCCGGTTGAACTCCAACGGGTGCTGCGGCAACTGCTGGACCGCGGCGTGCGAGCGGTTGCGATGGAAGTCTCGTCGCATTCGCTCGATCAGCGTCGTGTCGAAGGCATCACCTTTGCCGCCGCCGTCTTCACCAATCTCACGCGGGATCATCTCGACTATCACGGCACGATGGAAGCGTATCGGGCGGCGAAACTGCGCTTGGTGGGTCTGCTCGCGCGCGACGGAGTGGCGCTGTTCAATAGCGACGATCCCGCGTGGCGCGGAGTGCACAACGTGCCGCGCGCGGGCACCTTCGGCGTGGACACGCCAGCGGATGTCACCGCGCGCGATGTCGTCTTCCATGCGCAGGGCAGTCGGTTCCTGCTCGTGGCTCCTTCGGGGGCGCTACCGGTATCGCTGCCGTTGATCGGCGACTTCAATGTGGCGAATGCGCTGGCCGCGGCGTCGGCGGCGCTGGCGCTCGGCGTGCCCTTGAGCGAAGTGGCAGCGCGGCTGTCCACGGTGCCACAAGTGCCAGGTCGACTCGAACGCCTGCACACCGCGCCCACGGTGTTGCGCGACTACGCGCACACCCCTGATGCACTCGAGCGCGCCCTGCGGGCCGTTCGACCATTCACACAATCGGCCAACGGGGCCGGCAGCCGACTGGTGGTGGTATTTGGCTGTGGTGGAGATCGCGACCGCGGCAAGCGGCCGGAGATGGGGCGCATCGCGGAATCGCTCGCCGATGTGATCATCGTCACCAGCGATAACCCCCGCACAGAAGATCCTGAACGTATTCTCGATGAGATCGAATCCGGCATGCGCGGTTCGACGCATCGCCGAATCGAGGATCGTCGCGACGCCATTGCCGAAGCGTTGCGACTGGCGGCTCGGGACGATGTGATTTTGTTGGCAGGGAAGGGGCACGAGACGTACCAGATTCGCGGCGAGGTCTCGTACCCGTTTGATGAATCTTCCATCGTGGAAGAGCTGTCGACATCGCTGATGCGCACCGTTTCGTTTCCAACGAGATGACTATGTACTCAATCGCGGGAACCGCCTTCACGGCCGTCAATCCAGTGCTGCCGCTGTTCCCGCATCCGTACTGGACGCAGGCGCGGGTGGCGCGTGCCCTGCACACCGGACCAAGCGCGCAGTGGGCGTTTGGCGGGGTGTCTACCGATACGCGTCACATCGCCAGAGGCGACCTGTTCGTCGCGTTACGCGGTGATCGGTACGATGCCCATGATTTTCTCGTAGACGCGCGCGATGGTGGCGCCGGCGCACTGGTCGTGAGCGATGCGGCAAAGGCGGTGGGTCTGGGCTTGCCGGTGTATGTGGTGCCCGACACGCTCGTGGCGCTGGCACAACTGGCCACCGCGTGGCGTCGCGCCTGGGGACGCAGCGTGATTGCGGTCGCCGGGTCGAATGGCAAAACCAGCACCAAGGAACTGCTCAAGGCTGCGCTTGGCCGTACGCTCGTCGTGCATGCCACTGCCGGCAATTTCAACAATTTGATTGGCGTGCCGCTCACATTGCTGGCGATCCCCTCAAACGCCGATGTGGCGGTCGTGGAGTTGGGCACCAACGCGCCGGGAGAAATCGCCACACTGCGGGCGATCGTCGAACCAGACGTTGCGGTCATGACCTCCATCGGCGAGGAACATCTCGAAGGACTCGGCGATCTTGCCGGCGTATTGCGGGAAGAGGCGGATGTGTTCGACGGCGTCACGTTGGCGGTTGTTCCTTCGGCGCACCCCGAGGTAGCGCGCGTTGCTGCAGGCCGAGCACGCGCCATCGTGTCGGCTGGTCTCACCGACGGCGACATCCAGCCAACGGCGTGGGGTCTTGACGACGAGGGGCGACCGTGGCTTGAGGTTGAGGGGGTACGATGTGTGTTGCCGTTGCGCGGCGCGCATCAGGCGGCCAATGCCATGCTGGCGATCGCTACGGCGCGTGCCTGTGGCGTGCCGCTGGCCGCTGCGGCGCAGGGCATGGCCGCCATGCCGGTCCCGAGTATGCGCGGCGTGTGGGAACCGCTGGGCGACGCGGTGTTGATCAACGATGCGTACAACGCCAACCCCGCGTCGATGCGCGCCGCGTTACAGTTGCTGGGTCAGGTAGGCAATGGGCGCCAGCGCGTGGCGATTCTGGGCAGCATGCGTGAGTTGGGCGCGCAGTCAGCGCAGCAGCATCGGGATGTCGCCCGTTCCGCCCTCGCGTCAGCCGCCGACCTGATTGTCGCGGTAGGCGACTTTGCGCCGGCGTTTGCCGTGGAAGCCCCTGGCAATCCGCGTGTCATCGCCACTGCGGAGTTCGACGAACTCTGGCCGCTGCTGGAGCCGCGTCTCCAACGAAACGCCATCATGTTGATGAAAGCCTCGCGCGGTATGAAGCTTGAGCGCTTGGTACCCACGCTCACGGAGTGGGCCGCCCAAACGATTCCTCCCGTCGAATAGTCTCCCGTCTCCCGTCTCCCGTCTCCCTCCCACCTTCCCTCCGTTCGCTTTGCTCTACTCCCTTCTGCAGCCGTTCGCGCACGACATCCGCATTTTCAACCTGCTCAACTACATCACGTTTCGGTCTGCCGCCGCGTTCGTGACCGCGTTGTTGGTGTCGTTCGTGCTTGGGCCGCTCATCATCAATCGACTGCGGGCGATGGCCGTCCATCAAGTCGTTCGCGCCGGCACGCCCGACACGCATGCCGGCAAGGGGACCACACCCACGATGGGTGGACTCATCATTCTGGTGGCCTCCATACTGCCGGTGCTGCTCTGGGCACGTCTCGACAATCGTTACGTGTTGTTGGCGGTGACGGTGATGATGTGGATGGGTGGCATCGGATTTCTCGATGACTATCTCAAGTTGCGCCAAAAGCGCGCTGGTCTCAAGAACGAAGGCTTGGTAGAGCGATACAAGCTGGCAGGGCAAGTCACCTGCGGCATCGGACTGGGCCTCTGGCTGTGGCTTGCGCCGCTTTCCACATTGCCCGGCGCGTCCACCACACTGCCGTTTGTGAAGTACATCCTCATCGTGCCGGCGTCGGGTGCGTTGGCCTGGCTGTACGTGGCGTGGGTGACGTTCATTCTGACAGGCTTCAGCAACGCGGTGAACCTCACCGATGGACTCGACGGATTGGCGGCGGGCCTGATGGCCATCGCGGTGCTCACGCTCGGCCTGTTCGCATATGTTGCGGGTCGCGTGGACACCAGTGCGTATCTGCAGATTTTCTATCTGCGTGGGGCCGGCGAACTCACCGTATTCTGCGGCGCGGTGGTCGGCGCCTGCATTGGATTCCTCTGGTACAACGCGCATCCCGCGCAGGTGTTCATGGGGGATACGGGCGCACTCGCTCTGGGCGGTGCCCTCGGCGCCATCGCAATCCTGCTCAAGAGCGAATTTTTGCTGCTCATCGTGGGCGCGGTGTTCGTGGCCGAAACTACCTCGGTGATCCTGCAAAAAACGGTGTTCAAGTATCGGCGATATCGGCACGGTCTCGACTATGCGCAGAAGCATCGCCTGTTCCGCATCGCGCCGCTCCATCATCATTTCGAGATGCTCGGATGGCCGGAATCGCAGGTGGTGATCCGGTTCTGGATTCTCGGAGTGCTCTGCGCGATTCTCGCGCTCAGCACGCTCAAGTTGCGATAAGGATAGAGGCGCGCATTCATGGGTAACACGCAACTGCCGCAGGCGCTCGCGTCGCTGGTGGCGCGACGACTCGCCGAACGGCGCGGCGAGTTTGCGGTGGTTGGACTCGCCCGCAGTGGAACGGCGGTGGCGCGACTCCTCCGTGCGGCAGGGCTGTCCGTGTACGCTTCGGACGCCGCCGACACGACCACCATCCGCGACACCGCGAAACAGCTCGAGCGCGAGGGTGCGTCGGTGCAAGTGGGCGGACACGATCTGGCGCGTATCGCGCGCGCGTCGGTGGTGGTGGTGAGCCCCGGCATTCCTCCAGACGCGCCCGCGCTGGCGGCGGCGCGCGCGGCTGGCGTACCCATTGTGAGTGAAGTGGAAGTGGCCCTGCGTTTGCAGCCGGCGCTTCGCATCATCGCGACCACCGGGACCAATGGCAAAACCACGACCACCGCACTCATTGGACATCTGTTGCGGGCACTCGGGCACGATGCGGTCGATGTCGGGAACATTGGGACTCCCGTGTCGGAGATAGGATTGCGTGCGGTGCCGCCCACGTGGGCATCGCTCGAGATGTCGTCGTTTCAGTTGCACGATACCCCCGGATTCCTACCCGACGTTGGCGTGCTGACAACGCTCAGCCCCGACCATCTGGATCGCTATGCCAGTGTGGCGGATTATTACGCCGACAAGCGGATGATGTTCGGCAACGCCTCCGTCTCCTCGCATTGGGTAGTGACGGCTGACAATGCCGATGTGACCGCGATGGTGCAGGGTGTGCCTGGTCGCCTGCATCGTTTTTCGACGCAGCGTACCGACGTTGACGCATGTCTCGAGCGCGCGACTGGCATGCTTCACGTATTGGGAGCGCCCGTGGTTGCCCGAACCCGATTGGCCCTCACCGGCGATCACAATGTCGCCAACGCGCTCGCCGCGCTGCTGGCGGTGATGGTGGCCGATCCGATGCACACCACGACCGGCGCGCGCGAGCGATTGGCAGCAGCCATCGCCACGTTCCATGCGCTGCCGCATCGACTCGAACCGGTAAGCGATCGCGGCGGTGTGTTGTGGCTCAACGATTCGAAGGCCACCAACGTGGCCTCCGCACTCGTGGCGATGGCGGGAATGACACGTCCCGCCATCGTACTCATGGGCGGACGGCACAAGGGTGAGCCCTATGGGTCGCTCGTACCGGAGTTGCTGCGTACCGCCAAGGTCGTGCTGGCGTACGGCGAGGCGGGAAGCATGCTGGCCGGCGATCTGGAGGCACCGTTGCACGGGCGCGTTGTGTTCGAACACATGGGCGATGCACCGTTTCCAATGGTTGTGGCGCGTGCCCGTCAGCTTGCCGTGCCGGGCGATGTGGTGCTGCTGTCACCGGCGTGCTCCAGCTTCGACATGTTTGCCAACTACGAAGAACGTGGCCGAACATTCGCGCGCCTGGCGCAAGGAGCCGCCTCATGACGGCGCCAAGCGTACCGGGAACGCGTGAACGGTGGCGGATGAGTGTCGAAGCGCGCGCACTGCTGTTGGTAACGGCCGTACTCGTCGCGTTCGGACTTGCGGTGCTCTACAGTGCCAGTGCGCTCGTGGCTGTGAACTACGGTCGGCCGGGGCACTACTATGTGTTGCGGCAGGCCATGGGAGTGCTCGTGGGTCTGGCACTGTTTGCCTGGATGGCGAAACTTGACGCCGAGGTGTGGCGCCGACTGGCATGGCCGGTCATGGGGCTGAGTTTGCTGTTGATGCTGATCATCGTGCTACCAGGCACTGAGTTCATCTCGAAGCCGCTGTACGGTTCGCGCCGCTATTTGTTCAATGGCTCGCTCCAGCCGTCCGAACTCGCCAAGTTCGCCGTGTTGGTGTGGACATCCATGCTGCTGGTGAAGAAGGGCGACGCGGTGCGACGCTTGGGAAAAGGCTTGCTGCCGTTTGTGGTGGTGATTGGCGTGCTGAGCCTGCTGGCGATTCTCGAGCCCGATTATTCAGTGGCCATGATGTATTGCCTCTTGATGGCGGTGCTGCTTTTCGTCGGTGGTGCCCGCGTAGCGCACTTCATCTTTCTCGGCGCGCTGGCCGTGCCGTTGCTGCTCCAGCAGGCGTCCAAGAGCACCTATGTGCGCGAGCGCGTGCGCAGCTTCCTGGCGCACGAAGAGAGCGACACTACGCGCCAGGTGTCCACGGGTGACCAGCAGTATCAATCGCTCGTGGCGGTGGGATCCGGTGGCGCCGTTGGCGTCGGCTTCGGTCAGGGGAATCAGCAGCGTGGCTGGCTGCCGCTTGCCTACAACGACTTCGTGGGCTCGGTGGTTGGCGAAGAGTTCGGTTTTGTTGGCGTTGCCGGGCTGACCATTGCATTTGCACTGTACGGTTGGCTGGGGTTTCGCATTGCGCGCAACGCGCGATCGCCCTTTTGCTCGCTCCTGGCAACCGGTTTGACGTTCACGACGGTGCTCACGGCGTTCATCCATATTGGCGTGGTGATCGGGCTGCTCCCGAACACGGGACTCACGCTGCCGTTCGTGTCGTATGGTCGCTCCAACCTGGTGCTCACGCTGGCAATGACGGGGATGCTGGTGAACATCGGCAGCGCGCGTGAGCGGGTGTACGGTGCGAGTGCCACCGATCCGCTGATGGTTCGGCCCACGTAGTGAGCGCCTCAGGCACGCGTCGCGTCTGGTTCGCGGGCGGAGGCACGGGAGGACATCTGTATCCCGGACTCGCCATAGCGCGAGCGCTCAGCGCACGCGACCCGGCGTTTGCGCCGTTGTTCATTGGGGCAGAGCGCGGGATCGAGCGCGAGGTCCTTCCCACCACGGAATTCCCGCACACGCTACTGGATCTGCATCCGCTCTACCGTCACGCCCCCTGGAATAACTGGCGCACGCTGTTCGGTGCCGTTGGCGCGTGGCGAGCGCTGTCGCGGTTGGCGCGCACGTCTCGACCTGAAGCAGTTATTGGAACCGGCGGCTACGCGGCCGGTGTCGCCTTGGCGTGGGCGCGCGCGCACGGCGTGCCCACGGTTTTGCACGAACCAGACAGTCATCCGGGCATCACCACTCGGGCATTTGCCGGAGGTGCCCGCGCGATCTATCTGGGATTCGCCGAAGCCTCGCGTTTCCTCTCGCCCTCGGCTGGCACTGACGTTCGCACGCTTGGAGCACCCATTGAAACGCCGCCCGCGGAACGCCCTTCACGTGACACTTCACGCGAGGTCTGGAAGCTGCCGGAAAATGCGTTTGTCATCCTGGTATTCGGCGGCAGTCAGGGCGCGCGGGCGCTGAACGAGGCCATGGCCGCATGGTGCGCGCATGGCCTTCCCGAGGGCGTGGCGCTCATCTGGGCCACCGGTCGCGCTCAGGCCGCAGGATATCTGGACAGGGAATCGGCCATGGTACGTGTACGCCCGTACCTGAGTCCGATCGCTAACGCGTACGCCGCCGCCGATCTGGCCATCACCCGCGCCGGCGCCATGAGCATCGCGGAACTGTGCGCGTGGCACATTCCGTCGGTGCTCGTGCCATTGCCAACGTCAGCCCAGGATCATCAGGCGCACAACGCCACAGCGGTAGCGGCGAGCGGGGCTGCGATTCACCTGCCACAGGCGCAACTGGGCGTGGAGCGCCTTGAGTCCATCGTGTCTGATCTGAGGTTGCATCCGAATCGACTGGCGGACATGCGCCTCGCCGCACGTGAACGGGCACGACCGAACGCCGCCGCCGACATTGCCGAAGCGCTGGGGGCGTTGCTTTCGCGCGCATAACGTCACGAATCGGTGACATTCACATTGCTTGGCAAGGCCCGCGTTCAAGTGACTTTTGTCACCCGCATCACATCTCGTTGTTTCCACACGAGACATCAAAACGGCCCCGATGCATTCGCGACGCTCACCGACGATATTGGGCCATGCCTTCATCGCTTCTCGACAGGGCCGATCCGCGACCCGTCCATTTCATTGGGATCGCTGGCGCGGGGATGAGTGCGCTCGCCGAGTTGCTGGCGCGTCGCGGCGTGTCGGTTGTGGGCAGCGATGCGAATCCCGATGGTGCGCCAGACCTTGCTGCGCTGGGTATCACGGTGTCGGCCCACGACGCGGCGTTGGTCGCATCGGCGCGAGCGGTCGTGTACTCGTCGGCGATCCCCACCATGCATCCAGAAATGGTGGCGGCGCGCGAGCGAGGGTTGCCGCTCATCCGTCGCGCCGAGGCGCTTGCCGACGCGGTGAGTGGTGGCACGCTGGTGGGCATTGCCGGTACGCACGGCAAGACGACCACGACCGTCATGACCACTGAAGCGCTGGCAGCGGCGGGGCGTGACCCCACCGGGGTGGTTGGTGGTCGTGTGGGGAGTTGGGGCGGCAACTTGCGACTTGGTGCCAGCTCTCCCGCCCACGCGACCTATGTCGTTGAAGCAGACGAATACGATCGATCATTCCTCGCGCTCGCACCGACGGTGGCGGTGGTTCTCAACGTCGAATCCGATCACCTCGACATCTATCGCGATCTGGCAGACATCGAGCGTGCGTTCGAGATGTTCCTCGCGCCGGCTCGCGCCGTGGTACGTTGTGCCGACGATGCAGGTGCCATGACGCTTCGCGTTGCAACAGGCCCCAACGTGATCGCCTACTCAGCGACCGTGACAGGGCAGACGCCCGCGGCGCACGCCCCTGATGCACGGTTGGTGGCTGGGCAGTTGACGTTGTCGCCGAGCGGTTCGCGATTCGTGGTGAACTTCGACGGCGAAGCGCGCGGGGAGATCGAGTTGCTCGTCCCCGGAGTGCACAACGTGCGGAACGCGCTGGCTGCCATTGGCGTCGGGCTGGCCCTTGGCTGCCAGGTGCCCGCGATGGCCTCCGGGCTGGCGGCGTTTCGCGGCGTGGAGCGACGATTCCAGCGACTGGGCACAGCGCGCGAC
>JANMRE010000460.1:0-8155 GCA_031370885.1 Gemmatimonadaceae bacterium | reverse complement strand
GCTTTCGTATGACGTTTGACGGCATGCACGCCATCACCGGCCCCTACGCGCGCGAAATTCTCGAAGTGCGACTGGGTGCGCCGACTGGCACGGTCATCAACGGGGTGCCACTGCCCGACTTCGGCGGTGGACATCCCGATCCCAACCTCACCTACGCGCACGATCTGGTTGACCGCTTGTTCGGCGACGACGCGCCGGATTTCGGTGCGGCATCGGATGGTGATGGCGATCGCAACATGATATTGGGACGACGGTTTTTCGTGACGCCGTCGGACAGTCTGGCGGTGCTGGCGGCCAACGCGACACTCGTGCCCGGCTATACGCGCGGCATCGCCGGCGTTGCGCGCTCCATGCCGACGAGTGGCGCCGTAGACGTGGTCGCGGAATCACTGGGCGTGCCCTGTTTCGAAACGCCTACGGGTTGGAAGTTCTTCGGCAACCTGCTGGACGCTGGATGTATCACCCTGTGCGGAGAGGAGAGCTTTGGCACCGGCTCCGATCATGTGCGCGAGAAAGACGGGCTGTGGGCCGTATTGTTCTGGCTCAATATCGTGGCGGTGCGCGGACAGTCGGTAGACACGATTGTGCGCGAACACTGGACGCGGTTCGGTCGCAACTACTACACACGATACGACTACGAAGGCGTACCGGGCGACGCGGCCAACGGTGTCATGACACACGTGCGTGGTCAGTTGGCAACGCTGCCCGGCCTGTCGCTGGCCGGTCGTGTGGTGCGCGCCGCCGACGACTTCGCCTACGTCGATCCTGTCGATGAATCAACAAGTGCCCATCAAGGTCTCCGCGTGCTGTTCGACGACGGCGCGCGCCTTGTGTATCGGCTGTCCGGAACCGGCACCGAAGGCGCAACGATTCGCGTGTATGTCGAATCGCGCGAAACCGATGCGACGCGACTGGACATGGAGGTCGCGGTAGCGCTGGCTCCGCTGATTGATGTGGCGCTGTCGCTGAGCGACCTCGTGTCGCGTACCGGGCGCACGTCGCCGACGGTGGTGACCTAAAAAAGAAGGGAGAAGGAAGACTGGAGACGGGAGATGGGCCATTGTCTCCCGTCTCCCTTCTCCCTTCTCCCTTCCTGCCTATGGCCTTATCCGCAAAACTCGCCCATTCGCATTATCCGTCACCACGTACACAAAGCCGTCCGGCCCCTGTTGCACATCCCGGATTCGTTCTCCCAGATCGCCCAGGTACCGCTCTTCCTTTGTGACGCGACCGCCCGTCATTTCGAGTCGCACCAACGCGCCGGGTGACATGGAACCGATCAGCAGACTCCCCTTCCAGCCCGGAATTGCATCGCCGGTATAAAACGTCATGCCTGAGGGCGCGATCACCGGATCCCAATAATACACAGGCTGCTCCATCCCCTCCTTCACGGAGCCTTCGCCGATTTTCATACCGTTGTAGTTGATGCCGTACGTGATCACCGGCCAGCCATAGTTCTTGCCGGCTTCGGGGTGATTGAGTTCGTCGCCGCCGCGCGCGCCATGCTCAATGGTCCACAATCGCCCCGTGGCCGGGTCGAGTGCGGCGCCCTGCATGTTGCGATGACCATACGACCAGATCTCGGGCCGAGCACCGGCTCGGCTCACCAATGGATTGTCTGGCGGGATTCGACCGTCGGGAAAGATGCGCATGACCTTGCCCAGGCCTGCCGAAAGACTCTGCGCGCTGTCGGGAAACTGCTGTCGTTCACCCTGCGTGATGAACAGATAGCCATCGCGGTCGAATACGAGTCTCGATCCGAAGTGTCCGCCACTCCGCACTTTCGGAACCTGCTGGTAAATCACCTGCACGCTTTCCAACCCGTTGCCCACCAGTCGACCGCGAGCCACCGATGTCCCGGCTGTGCTATTCGGCCCAGGCTCTGCATACGACAAGTAGACCAGTTGATTGGTGGCGTACTGCGGATCGAGTGCCACATCCAGCAGGCCGCCCTGCGACTGTGCAAACACTGCGGGCACGCCGGTCACGGGCGGCGACAGCGCGCCGTCCTTCCCAACAATGCGCAATCGACCCGGTCGTTCCGTCACCAGCATGCGACCGTCGGGCAGAAACTCCAATGCCCACGGATTCACCAGTCCACTGGCGACAACTTCGGCGCGCACGCCGGGGCTGTTGGACGGCGGAGTGGGCGAGCGCTGCGCCGGACCCTGCGGCGAGGCTGCGCGACAGGCGGAGAGCAGCAGCAAGAGGGGGAGACGGAGCATGAGTAGGAAGTAGGAAGTAGGAAGTCAGAAGTACGATGAATTGAGTACTCGGTACTAAACTGAGTACTCAGTACTAAACGAAGTACTCAGTACTAAACGAAGTACTCGGTACTACACCTCGTACTCGGTACTACACCCGTACTCGGCACTACACCCGTCTTCGGCACTACACGACGTACTCGGCACTACACGACCTTCTCGGTATGCAGGGTTGTCAGCGCCTCGCGAATGGCTGCCGGAATCGGCGTCGATTTCCGCGACGTCCGATCCACGTACACGTGCACGAAGTGCCCGACTGCCGCGGGTTCCGTGTCCTCGTTGCGAAACAACCCGATCTCGTAGCGTACACTGCTCGTGCCAATATGCGCCACGCGCAGACCGGCCGTTACGCGATCCGGGAAGGTGATAGATGCGAAGTACCGGCATTGTGTTTCAATCACCAGCCCAATTGCCGGACTCGTTGCAATGTTCAGTACACCGCGCTCGATCAACCAACGATTGACCACTGTGTCGAAGAAACTGTAGTACACCACATTGTTCACGTGGCCGTAGGCATCGTTGTCCATCCACCGCGTGTCGATCGTGGACAGATGCCTGTAGCGATCCCGCGTTTCGATGGGCGACTCGGATGTCATGGTGTAACGCAGGGTCAGAAGGCCTGACGGTACAGCGCCAGCGCGTCGTCATACGTGACGTCGCGCGGATTGTTGACCAGCAAACGTTGCACCTTCATCGCATCGGACGCGAGCATCGGCAGGTCGACCGCCGTCACGCCCACCTCGCGCAACGTCCGTTCAAGGCCAAGACCGGACACCTGCTCGGTCATGGCGTGCAGGAACGCTGCGCTGCTGGGCTGCATGCAGACAGAGCGACCGTCGCGACGCAGCGCCACGCTGAGCTCCGCGTACAACGCATCGGCCAACGGGAGATTGAACGCCAGCACCGGCAGCAGCACCAGTGCATTGCTGAGCCCGTGCGGCACATGGAAATGACCGCCAATTGGATAGGCCAACGCATGCACCGCCGCCACCGGGGCATTGGCGAATGCCATGCCGGCCAGCAGCGAGCCTTGCAGCATGGCCCGACGCGCGTTCAGGTCGTTGCCGTCGCGCAGCACCCGCGGCAGGAACTCCGACAACACCGTCAGCGCGCGAATCGACAACGCGTCCGACAGCAGGTTCTTGCGATGACGCGACGTGTACGCCTCGATCGCATGCACCATCGCGTCGATCCCCGTCATCGCCGTCACACGTGGCGGCAACCCGGTCGTGAGCGTGGCATCGAGCAGCGCCAGATCGGGATACAGCACGCTCGACACGACGCCCTGCTTTTCGCTTGTGGGCGTGGTGACGATGGCGATCGGGGTGACTTCCGATCCCGTGCCGGCAGTGGTCGGCACTTGAATCAACGGCCATCTCGGACCCACCGCGCGGCCAACACCGTACGCATCGGCCAACAGCTGTGGCGTGCGCGACAGGAGCGCCACCAGCTTGGCCGTATCCAGTGAACTGCCACCGCCCATGCCAATCACACCATCAACCGACTCGGCGCGGGCCTGTGCCACCGCCGCCAGCACCGACGCTTCCGGTGGATCGGCCTCCACCCCATCGAACACACTCAGCCCAACGCCGGAGCCGTCAAAACTCGCCAATGCGTCGCTCAACACGCCGCCGCTCAGCAAACCGCGATCGGTGATCAACAGCACGCGCTGCATCCCGTGCTCGCGCGCGTATTGCGCGAGCCGAGCTGCGGCACCGTCGGTACAGACGATACGCGGTGTCGTTTCGAAGGTGAAGGTTGTCACGCGGTGGAGTGTAGAGCGTGGGTGGCGGAGTCGTCCAGTGTCTATCTTACGGGTGTGCCTCTACTCCTCCTCTCATTTCCGCTGTGCCGTCCTCGCTGACACTGCGCGCCGGCCCGCGTGCCCTGGCCCTGATTCGCGAGCGCGGCATTCGGCTGGACGATATTGACGTTCTCCCCGGTGCCTCAGGCGGTGCCAAGTGGCTCGCCATTGCCGGGCTCGACCGCTACCTGTTTGGCACATTCTTGCGCCCGGCCGCGTCAGCGCGCACGCGTCCACTGCACTGCATTGGTTCGTCCATCGGCAGTTGGCGCATCGCGTGTCTGGCCCAGCACGACCCCGTTGCTGCGCTCGCCCGCGGTCATCACGCGTACATCTACGGGCAGCGCTACTCGCACAAACCCGGACCGCGCGAAGTCACCGCCGTCCTCACGCAGTGTCTTGACGACATCTTGGGCGACACCGGCGTCGACGAGATCCTGTCGCATCCGTTTGCCCGATTGCACATCATCACGGCGCAGGGTCGTGGACTCGCCGCCAGCCAGCGTCGGCTGGTGCTCGCCACCAGCATTGCACTCGCGGTGTCGACCAACCTCGTGCAGCGTCGCTCGCTGTCGTGGCAGTTTCGTCGCACAGTGTTTCACGCCGCTGGGGATGCGTCACCATTCCGCGACTTGCGCGACCTTCCCACCGCGCATCGGGCACTCACCCGCGACAACCTGCGTGATGCATTGATTGCGTCGGGATCCATTCCGTTGCTTGTCGAGGGAGCGCGCATTGCCGGCCGTCCCAACGAAGTGCATTGGGATGGCGGTGTGCTGGACTACCACCTTGATCTGGACTTCGGCGACGGTGACGGACTGGTACTGTATCCGCACTTTTATGCGCATGTGGTACCGGGCTGGTTCGACAAGGCGCTGCCGTGGCGACGAGCGCACGCGAAGAACTTCGAGCGCGCCTTGCTCATCGCGCCCAGCGCCTCGTTTGTGGCGTCGCTGCCTGGCGGAAAAATTCCCGATCGGCGGGACTTCTACGCCTTTCCACCGGCCGAACGCGAGCGCCGATGGCAGTCGGTCCTGGATGCGTCGGTGCAGCTGGGCGAGGAACTGCACGAACTGATCACTATGGGAAGACTCGCCGACCACATTCAAGCGTGGGGCACAACACGCACTTGAACACAATGTTCCTTCGCGTCCTTCGCGACCTTCGCGGTTGAATTGGTTTGGTATTTCTTTACCGCGGAGTACGCGGAGTTCGCAGGGGACTGAATCGCTCCTTCCGATTTGTCCTCTGCGTCCCCTGCGCACCCTGCGGTTCAATCTCTTGTGTTGCTCACCCAACCGCCGCAGCCGCCGCTCTCCCCGCCGAACGACCGGAAAAGATGCAGCCGCCCAGAAAGGTCCCTTCGAGCGAGCGGTAGCCGTGGACCCCTCCACCACCAAAGCCCGCCACTTCGCCCGCGGCATACACACCGGCCAGCGGTTGCCCGTCCGCCCGCAGCACGCGCGCGTCGAGATCGGTTTCCAACCCGCCCAGTGTCTTCCGCGTGAGCACATGCAGCCGCACCGCAATCAGCGGTCCGGCGCCGGCATCGAGCAGTTTGTGCGGTGTCGCCACGCGAATCAGTCGGTCGCCCAGATACGCGCGCGCCCCACGCAGCGCGGCAATCTGCAAGTCCTTGGTGAAGGCGTTGTCCATCTCGCGATCACGCGCCCGCACCTCGCGCTCAATATGTGCCGCGTCGAGCAACGGCGTGTCGGTGAGTGCGTTCATTTTCGCCACCAGTGTCGGCACGTCATTCGCCGTCACAAAGTCCGCACCCTGATCGACAAATCGCTGCACCGGAGCGGGCACTCGGCCATCGGCGCGGCCCAGCACACCGCGAATACTCTTCCCCGTGAGATCGGGGTTTTGTTCCGATCCCGACAGGGCAAACTCTTTCGCGATGATTTTCTTCGACAACACGAACCAGCTGTGATCGTGGCCCGTGCTGCGCAGATACGCCAGCGTACCCAGCGTGTCGAAGCCCGGGAACAGGGGCACCGGCAATCGCTGACCCCGCGCGTCGAACCACAGCGATGACGGCCCGGGTAACACGCGAATGCCGTGTCGACTCCACACCGGCGCATAGTTCGTGATGCCCTCCACATAATGCCACATGCGATCACGATTGATCAGGCGACCGCCAGCCGATTCGGTGATGCCCTGCATTAACCCATCCACGTGATCCGGCACTCCCGACAACATATGCGTTGGCGGGGCGCCCAATCGGGAGGGCCAGTTCCTGCGCACCAGATCGTGATTACCGCCTATGCCGCCCGACGTCACAACCACCGCCTGTGCACGCAGCGCGAAGTGCCCCACCACCGTACGCGAACTCGGCGCGCTCCGCGCCACAACGCTGGGCTCAAGCACGTCGCCTTCCACTCCGTCAACAACACCCGCCTGCTGCGAAAGCGCCGTCACACGATGTCGGAAGTGCAGCGACACACGGCCCTGTTCGACCGCCGCGAGCACTCGACGCACGAACGGAGCAATGATGCCAGGTCCCGTTCCCCACGTGATGTGGAATCGCGGTACGGAGTTGCCATGTCCTATGGCACCGTAGCCACCGCGCTCTGCCCAGCCAACCACCGGGAAAAACCGTACGCCGTGCGCATGCAACCAGGCGCGCTTCTCGCCTGCGGCAAAGTGCACGTACGCCTCGGCCCATCGACGCGGCCAGGCGTCTTCATCGCGATCGAACGCCGCGGTGCCCAACCAGTCTTGCCACGCCAGATCGACCGAATCACGAATGCGGAGCCGCCGCTGCTCCGGTGAGTTCACGAAGAACAGTCCGCCAAACGACCAGAATGCCTGGCCACCTAAATTCTGTTTCGGCTCCTGATCAACCAGGATCACGCGCCGGCCGGCGTCGGCCAGTTCTGCGGTGGCAACGAGGCCCGCGAGGCCAGCCCCAATAACGATCACGTCTGCGTCCATGGGCTAAAGACTGGAGGCGGGAAACGAGAGACGGAAGCATCCAGTTCCACTCATCTCCCATCTCCCGTCTCCCATCTCCCGTCTCCAACAGTGACCATCCCCGAGAGGGAATCGTCTCCCTGACTATGAAGACTGCCGAATCCGCGCTGTCAGTCTGTGTCGTGGGATTGGCCTGCTTCATCGGCGGCCAGGTCGTTGGTATACGCCGGGCCACGGCGCATCAGACGTCCGCCGGTGCGATTGTCGAACGTGCCGTGACTGACCGCGTGTCCGCAACCGCCGACGTGGAGAGCTTCGGCACCGCCGCGCCGGAGATGCGCATCAGCAATTCACCACGCGCGTCTATCGCGGCCCTCACGCCGCTGGACTTGCGTCGCCGACTCGCACAGGGCGCCGCCGGCACGTACATCAGCGATCTGATCGCGTCACGTGATTCCGCCGTGGTGCGCTGGCCCGACCGCGTGTTGCGACCGTTACGCGTCTGGATTGCGGATGACCAACCGTTGACCGGATGGAATGCCGATTTTGTGCCGGCCATCCGCGACGCCTTTGAGACCTGGGCCTCGACGGGGATTCCCGTGCACTTCACCTACATCACCGACTCGGCCACGGCCGATGTCCACGTGCGATTCATCGAACGCTTTGCCAATGGCATCAGTGGAAAGACGCTGTGGAGTCGCGACCATGCCTGGTGGCTGGTGTCCAGCGACATAGAGCTCGCCCTCGCCCATCCGGGTGGCGGCGTCGTGTCCCCACCGCAGATGCGCGCCATCGCGCTGCACGAAGTGGGACACCTGCTTGGTCTCGATCACTCCAGCGCCCCCGACCACATCATGTCAGCACGCATTCGGGTGCGCGAACTCACCGATCCGGACCGCGCCACCGTGCGACTGCTCTACAGCGTACCGGCCGGCGGTCTGCGATAGCCACTTCGAAAGTGGGGATGAGATATCGTCGGTCGGGGAGGAGTGAGCGATTCGAGGAGTGAGCAGGTGCAGGGTTGAGCGTTGGAGGGGTGAGCGGTGAGAGTAGAGGTCACGGACGGGTCTCTGCCCTCACCGTCTCCGCCCTCACCCCTTCCGTTGCTCACACCTCAAGCCGGAGGGGTGAGCGCCTGCAGGGTTGAGGGTTGGAGGGGTGAGCGGTG
>JANMRE010000503.1:0-10704 GCA_031370885.1 Gemmatimonadaceae bacterium | reverse complement strand
GTCACGCGCGCGCCTCCCTCATGAGCCGTGCACCCGTTGCAGTCGAGTGCGCGTCGCGGCGTCCAACTGTCCGCTCGTCGCGAGCTGCTGTTCGGACTGAAAGCGCCTGAGCGCTTCCGCCAGGTCGAGCTGGCTCGGCTTGTCCACGTCCACGACGGCGAAGCCGATATTGCGAAGTCGTCCCTTGGCACCCGAGGCGCCCTGGTCGGTGGTCGTCGCCAACAACGGGTTCAGCTTGCCGACGTCCAGGTCGCGCTTGAGCTGCTGCACCTGCAACGTGACCGTGGTCGCGCCCACTGGAATGAATTCCCTGAGCATGCCGTTCGCGTCCGTGGAACCGCTCCGCGACCCGCCCGCGAAGCTGAGGGTGAATGCGGTGTTCGTGAGCGGTTGCCGATCATCGTCAACGAGGAGGAGACGAAAGAGCTGCTGACCGAGTGGCACCCGCACGATCGCGGTGCGCGCGTCCAGCGGGACTTCCAGCGTTGGGCGCTTGGGCACATCGGGAATCTGCACGATGTCGCCGGGGTGCAACACGTGCGGATTGGGGCGCAGCACGCGCAGCGCCGCGTTGCTGGCGTGATCGTAGATGGTGCGCCAATTGGGAAAGCCGTTCTGCTGGGCGATCGTGTAGAGGGTGTCGCCCTGCACCACGGTATGGGCAGAAGCCATGAGTTGATTCAGGCCAAAGAAGTGATGACGCGTTGGGTTGCTACGCGGGTGTCAAAGCGTGGTCTTCCCTCTCGCCACCACGCTCGCATCGAGCGCGGGCTTGTCGCTCCCTTCTTCGCGGGCAGTGGCGGCGGGATCCGGCGTTTCTGATGGCAGCTTGGCTTTGGGTGGCGCGAGTGGGTCCGTGAATGGCGATGGCAGTGTGCTGGCTGGTGCGGTTACAGGCGCAGACGTTGGCGCGCCGACAATTGCTGATGAAGTGGTCGTGGTACCGGCAGCCACGATCGTGCCATCCTTTTCGCTCACCAGGGGTTCGGGAAAATGCGTGGCCGAAGCAAAGCCCACTTCCACCTTTCCCTCGGGAATGCGATTGAAACGCGCGACGCCGTTGGCGTCCGATGTGGCCGGCACTACGAGTCCGTCGGCCCGGCGCAGGATCATCTGTTCGCCGGCGAGCAGTACACCGCGTTCGTCGTGCACTTCGACTTCCACGAAATGCTTGACCGGGCTGTCGCGCGCGGTTTCGCTGGCGAGGCGCTGGTAGAAGCGACAGGCAAAGGTGTCGTTGTCCACGGGAACGCGACGCTCGAGCGCCTGCGGCGTGCGGCGCAGCGCTGCATCCGACCAGAATCGCTTGCGACAGCCGGCGGTGCTTTCGAGCGCCCGTGGACACGGCCATGTCGCGGGATCGACGATGGTCGTGGAAGGAAAGAGATACACGACGACGCGCCGGTTGGCCTCACCCGCGACATCGCGCGCGTCCTTCCGGCTTGGGCTTTGAAAATCCTTCGTTTGGTCCGCCGAGAACATGATGAGCGGATTGAATTCGCTGCACCCCTGCATGGCGGCCTTGCCCTTGGCATCGCGACCATTGCCAAGGAAGGCGGTTTGGGGAAGCACGAACGGATTGCCGTCCGGATGCTTGCTGATGGCGCCCATGTACTGGCCAAAGAGCGCCGGTCGCGAGAATACCTTCGTGTCGTCGCCAATGGTATCACGCATGAGGGCGAGCGCGAAGTCCTTGTCACGGCGCCAGTCATCGCCGCCATGCGGCTGCTTGAAGAGCTGCTCCCACAGGTCGACGCGTCGTGTGAGCAACGCAAAGAGCGCCATCGCGCGGCGACCAGACAAGGTCTTGTTGTATTCGTCGTTGCCGGTCGTGTCGGCGTGGCCGAAGATCGACGGCTGCGCTCCCGGATTCGCCTGGATGATACCGATCAGTTCGGCGAGATCCTCCGTCATAGTCGGGAGCAGCACCGACGAATCGAACGCAAAGTGCGCGTCCACCAGCTCCCACAGCGCGATGGGTTGAAGCTCCGAGCGCAGCGTGTTGTGTTGATCGCTCTGGTCGGTCGGGGCGACGAACACCGTGGTGGGCATCGCCTACGGTATCGCCCGGGTCCGGCTTTGTCGATGATGTTCGCGGTCGCCCAGATGATTCCGAACGGTTTCGAGCTCTTCGATACTCATGGCAACACGCTCGAGTGGGTGGCCGACTGGTACGGCGACGCGTACTACGCCTCGAGTCCATCCCTGAATCCCACGGGACCGCGCGTCGGGTGCGAATCGCGTTTTGCGCGGCAGAAACGCACTCACACCGCAGTACTTCACGCGTTCGGCGTTTCGGCTGGACTTGCCACCCGCGACCACTGGACACGGCTTTCGGCTCGCTCGGGTCCCATAGGCGAATGTTCATCGTGGCACACAGGATTTGAGCCATGCGGACAACGGTAGCGCTCTCAAGGGATCAGTGTCGTTGAAATTCAACGATTCTGACCCATTGAAGAACGCGTTTGGCAGCGCCAGAGGCGATCCACGTCGCCCCTTCTAGCGCGCGCTAGCGGCGAGCGGGAGCAGCCGCGCTGGCCACCACCGCGGTGGTGATCGCCGCGCTTTAAGTTTCTTTGTGATCATGACTTGACAGCTCTGGGTTACTGTGTCCTCCCCAACGGCACCCAGAGTCGACCCCCCAAGGACGTCGTCAGCGGATCAATCGATCCTGGACTCGAATTGAACCTTCGTCCGTGTTCTGGTAGAGTTATGAGCATGCCAAACTTTGCTTCCTACACTGTCAAGCTGGAGCCTCTCGAAGAGGGAGGGTTCATGGTGACCGTCCCGATTCTCCCCGGGTGCTTTTCGTATGGAGAGCCCCAGCAAGAAGCGCTTACAAATGCTTCTGAGGCGATTGGACTTCACGTCGAGGGTCTGATTCAGCACGGGCAACCAGCGTCACTCGAGGCAGACGTCCGCCCCTTCACAGCGATCGTCCAGGTGCCGCTAAAAGCCAGCGCCTAATTAATGACCCGACTCCCAACCGTTACGGCGCGCGAGATGGTTTCCGCGCTGAAGCGAGCGGGATTTCTTGAAGATGGACAACGCGGAAGCCACTTGCGGCTGTGGCACCCTGAGAGACAGCTCGTTACGATCGTCCCAATTCACGCTGGTGATCTTCCAAGGCCATTGGTCAGGGCGATTCTGAAAGGCATGGCCGACGGTGAATTCAGGGAATTGCTGTAGCAAGGATTTGTACGCGTTTTGTAGCAAGCGTCCACGAAGGGCATCCACCGAGACAACAGCGATGCCAGCATGTGAGCAATCCGCGTTTCTCAAGGACTACGCTCAGGTTCTCCGTGATGGCAATGCCGCGCTTTTCGTCGGTGCCGCCATTTCCAATCAGCGGAGAGTGGCTCTGGACTACATCTCGCACCTCACATTCGATCAAGTATTCAGTTCGGCGGGATGCAGTGCATGCAATGATGGATGGATGACGGATAATCATGATGTGTTCTGCGGCAGCTCTCTCACGAAACAGCACGCGGAGCGCGCATTCCGACAGGCGCTGCCAGTATCAACGTTCCGTTGAGTGGTGGGAAGTCAGATACGGTCAGGCGCACCTTCGGGTGATGACGGTGCGCAACGCGCGACCAGCAACGCGGTCGACGATGTGGCGCCTCCGGGTAGGTCTGAAAGGATCCGATACGTGACCACCTTGTGCGCATCGCCCGCCCCAGCGCTGCGACGCCGCCCGCGAGTCCCTCGCCGCGCCGAAACCCCTCAGCCGCCTGCGCCACGGGCCCTCGCGTCGTGAGAGCGGGCCGCATACTTCCAACACCACGCAAGAACTTCCTATCCAGCCCAGTACCGCTGGCAGGTAGGGCACATTTTGTGTATCTATATTGATTATTAGTGATTATCACTACTTAATCGGAGGCCTTTCGTGGAAGAGTCGATTTCGGCTGCAGAGGCAAATCGTAGGTTTTCTGCCCTGCTTCGTGGCGTGCGCGATGGGAGCACTTATGTGATCACCAGTCATGGGAGAGCCGTTGCCCGCATAGTCCCGGCCGGACCGGTCGACGATCGCGCGGGCGCGCGCACGGCGCTATTCAAGCGACTCGCGTCAGTGACTGTGGTGGATATTGGGCGGTGGACGCGTGATGACGTGTACGACGACGAAACGTGAAGGTCGCCATTGACACGAACGTCCTCGCATATGCGGAAGGCGTGAACGGTGCTGCGCGACACCGGCAGAGTCTGGACATGTTGCGAAGACTGTCGGCTGACGATGTCGTCGTACCAGTGCAGGTCCTTGGCGAGTTGTTCAATGTGTTGGTACGCAAGGCGAAAAGGCCGCGCGCAGACGCACGCGCAGCACTGATGGCGTGGCGTGACGCGTTCGCTGTGGCGGGAACTTCGCCGGACGTGATGGTGGCGGCGCTCGACCTCACGACAGATCATCAACTCGCAATCTGGGATGCCGTGATCATCAGCGCCGCATCGCAGGCCGGTTGTCGCCTGCTCCTATCGGAAGACCTGCACGACGGATTCTCATGGGGAGGCGTCACCGTCGTCAACCCGTTCGCGTCGCCGCGTCACGAGCTGCTCGAGTCACTCCTCCGTGAACGGACTTGACGACGCCAACCAATTTGTCTCGCCGGTTTCGTCTCTCCTTCCGGTATCAGGTATCGTGGAGCCCGCTCTCTCGCCCCTCTCGCCGTGTCACTCCGAGCCCGCGTACGACTCCAAATACCCGCACCGCGTGCACCGATACGTCACCACCTTGTGCGCATCGCGGCCCTTGGTGTGAACCCCGCGCCAGAACGATTTCACAACCTCCCCTTCCACCCACTCCTGCTCCTGGCTGGAGTTATGGTGACCGTGATCGACAATAAATCCCGTTTCCATCGGGCTCTTGCAGCGAAGACAATCGATGTGCGACATCGGCAGGAGGGGTTCAGGTGGCGGCGGAAACCGCGTGCACTCAGGAACGAACGCACGACGAATGAATGGTAGCCCAGCTCAAGCAAATCAAACGCGATCAGTGCGGTCCCGCAGAACCCGCTGAGTGCCCCTGCAACCCGCGCAGGAAATCCAGCCGCAGTTCCGTCCAGCCATCCACCTGCACGTGCTGCACGCGAATCTCGTGTAGGCCACCGGCGATGATCGCATAGTCCGGCATCGTTTCGTGCGGCGTCCAGTGATCGATTACCAGCCTCCCGTCCACCCATACGCGAATCGCATCATCGCTCAGGGTGCGCAATGTGTGCATGCCCGCCGGCAGCAACACTCGGCTGGTTGCCTCGAGCGCCATACGCGTGGCCGGTACACCTGCGATTGACGGACGAGACCACATCCAGTCCAACCGCGACAGTGACCGCGTCATCACTGGCGTGCCCCGCAACAACATGTCGAACGCTGCCTGTCTGGTGCGCGGATCGGTGCTGTCGCTCCACGCGAACACGCGCACGCTCCACGCCTGCTTCGGTTGGAACAGTGTGAATCCAAACGGAACCGCCGCGCCCACGACGGTCCGCGCACCACGCGGTGACACGGTGCCTTCGCCGACATACGCGAGTTGTACGGACACATCGCCAAGACTGTCCCGATGCGGCGTCACCAGCAGCGTATCACCAACAATCCCAGCACGACGCGAAATGGCGTACACGCCCCGCAGCGACACCACACGCCAACGCCCCGGCGGACCGGCTACGCGCACACGCAGCGGCGTGGACCGCACACTGTCCAGTGGCCACAGTGTGGGCGACCGCCAGTCGAACGGACCCCACTCGTCTACCATGATGGCCGATCGATCGCGGTCGGCCACGCTGCGACGCGGCCATGACACCGGCGCGCGATTCACCACTGGCGCGCTTGCACCCGACTCGCGCATAAGGAGCGCGGGATCACACGTCGAGTCGAGCGTCCGTCCGACATTGTCACTCGTATCGACCGGACTTGATTGCAGAATCGTCCACGGCCGGTTCACGCCCACGAAATCGTTGCGCGTGATCCGATAGTCGCGGCTCTTGGTGTCGCGATGCTTTGGATACCCCCAGTCGCTTGGCTCGATAGGGTTGGCCCACAAACTGATGCCAATGCTGTCGCCACTTGCATTTCCCTCGAAGCGATTGCGTTGGATCACGTTGTCCTGTCCATGCTCGATGGCAATGCCGATCCGATTGCGAATGAAACAGTTGCCGATCACCCGCGAGCTGTAACTGTAGCCGCCCCACAATCCGTGATCGCTCCCCTCGATACGATTGGCCAGGAAGTCGTTGCGACTGAACGTGGCCTCCATGCCGTTAGTGGGTGCAAAGCTGAAATCGTTCGCGTAAAACATGTTGTCGTTCACCCCACCCACGCCGGTATCCATGGTAGACTGCCCCGCCCAGATGAACAAGCCGTCGCCGCCGTGCGTGACAGAATTGAATGCCACCACGTTGCGCAGGCATTGCTCGAACATCAAAATGCCGGCGGAGTCCTGTCCTCGCCGATAGAAGCCGTGACTGTATCCACGCACGTTGAAGTCGATACGATTGCCAACGATGGTATTGGCGTTGGCGCGATACATGCCGATACCCAACCCCGAGTTGAACGAGAAGTCGTTGTCGCGAATATCGAGCGAGTCGGAGCGTACAAGCATCAGGCCGTTCATTCCCTGCTCAACGCGATTCCCCGTGATGGTGCCGCCACGCACATCGGACAGATAGATGCCGGCACCAAAGCGCAGCCACTCGTTTGCGTCGTTCTTGTGATACGAGAGCCAGTCCGCAAGACTTTCGTGTTCGACGAGACTGAACAGACGCGGCTTCCAGTTGTAACTGAAATCGTTGCTGTCGAGGGCGATCCTCTGTGTCCCGCGCGCCATCAGGGCGATCTTGTAGCCGCGAACCGTGGCACCGACAATGCGCACGTTGCGACCCCCCTCAACGCGAATCGCCACGCCACCCGCGCCATCGGGGTCGGCCGAGGGAGCGATCCCTTCCAGCACCACGCCACGCAGGTCCAGTGTGATACCATCACCACGCACGGTGATCAGCGCGCTGTCCAGCGATGCCGGTTCCTGGAGTCGATACGTGCCCGGTGTGATGCGCGTGGAACGTGTGATCACCAGTCCGGCGCGTGGCGCGACACTCGGCGAAGACTGGGCGTGGAGGCGCGGATGTTGCACCAGCGAGCACAGCAACAACATTGAACCGCCGAGGACGCGGGGTGCGCAGGGGATTGAACGAATGTGTGATGACCGCATCGGCAAACTCAATTGAAGTCCCCTGCGAACCCTGCGAACCCTGCGGTAAAATGCCGTTCAGATCTATCGCCGCACACCACCTGCACCGACGCGGCCAATAATGCGCCGAGCGTACCAACACGGCAACAGCAGACCTTCCCCCCCCTCTCTCGCACCGCCGGAAAACGCAGTAGCATATCCGACATGGACCGCCGAGACTTCCTGGCCGATGTGACGCGCGCCGCCGCCCTGTGCGCCGTCGTCCCCAATGTCTGGCGCGTGACATCACGCCCGCGCCTGGCCGACGACCCCTTTACCCTGGGCGTTGCCTCGGGCGATCCTACCGCCACCGGCGGCGTACTCTGGACGCGACTGGCGCCACGTCCGTTTGAACCCGACGGCGGAATGATCGATCGGACCGTCGTCACGTGGGAGGTGGCCGACGATGACAGCTTCAAGAAAATCGTCAAGACCGGGCGCGCGACGGCTGGTCAGGAACTGTCCTACAGTGTCCACGTGAACGTGGACGGACTCGCTCCCGACCGATGGTACTTTTACCGCTTTCAGGTTGGACAGGCCACAAGCCCAGTGGCTCGGTTCCGCACGGCGCCGGCAGACGGCGCCATGACGCCGCTGCAACTGGCCGTTGCGAGTTGCCAACGCTGGGATCAAGGTCTCTTCACTGCCTTCGACCATCTGGCGAAGGAAGAACTCGATCTCGTGGCCCATTTGGGTGATTACATCTACGAGTATTCGAGCCCTGCTGACGCAATCCGCAAACACCAAGGGCTCGAGATTCGCACGCTCGACGACTACCGTCGCCGCTACGCGCAGTACAAGAGCGATCCCGCGCTGCAGGCGGCACACGCACGCTGCCCGTGGGTGGTCACGTGGGACGATCACGAGGTCGATAACAACTACGCCGGCCTGATGGACGAGAACGAGATGACGTCGATCGACCAGATGCGCGCGCGCCGCGCGGCCGCGTATCAAGCGTGGTGGGAGCACCAACCCGTGCGTGTCCCGCGTGCAACGTCATGGGCCGATCTCAGCATTACGCGCACGATCAACTGGGGAGCGCTGGCTCGCTTCTGGATGCTGGACACACGGCAATATCGCGACGACCAGGCGTGCGGCGATGGTACCAGAGCGGTTCCATGCGGCAACTGGGCTGACCCGAAGCGAAACCTCATGGGCACCGCGCAGGAGCACTGGTTGTTCAACGGACTCGCTGCGTCGAAGTCCCATTGGCAAGTGCTCGGCCAGCAGATCATGGTGGGCCCCTATGACAGTGGCCCGGGCGCCGAGGTTCGTGTCTCGATGGATCAGTGGAGTGGCTATCCCGCAGCGCGTGACCGCCTGCTCACCACGATCGCGCAACGCGCTGCGAATCGCACCGTGGTGCTCACTGGCGACATTCACTCCAACTGGGTGAACGAACTGCACAGCGATTTCGCGCGGCCCGATCGACCGGTGGTCGCGGCAGAGTTTGTGGCGACCAGCATCAGCTCCGGCGGCGACGGGGCGGCGACCATCGGTGAGCGCATGCGCGCGCAACTGGCCGAGAATCCGCACATCAAGTGGCATGAGAATCGGCGTGGCTATATCCGATGTACCGTCGACCGGTCACACTGGGTGTCCGAGTACCGCAGCGTCGCGTACGTGAGCAAGCCGGGGGCGCCCATCGAGACACCCTCTCGATGGCGCGTCACGCACGGTCGGGCAGGCATCGAGCGGGTGTAGCGGCAACTACACGGGGCGCGTGTTGGGTGTCACGCGCGGTCGCCGGGTACAGCCGCGGGCATCAGCGTGCTGAACTCCTGCGTCGGCATGCGAGCGCCGCCACGCAGTTGCTGCACCACGTCATCCGCGCGATCGTCGGATGCGCCCAGCGCGCGCAGACTGTGGTAGGCCATGCCGAACGCAAGTTCGCGCTCGCCCATGAGCGCCTTGTTCACGCCCATCGATTCGAACAGCCGTTGCTCGTGATCGCTGTGCGTGCGCACGATAATCTCGATCTCGGGATTTTTCGCCCGTGCCAGCGAGATGATGTGTCGGGCGTGGTACGGATCGGGAGAGGCGACCACCAGCAAACGCGCCCGTTCGGGATGCGCGTATCCAAGAATCCCTGAAAGCGTGGCGTCGCCGTAAATCGCGCTGACGCCGATCGTGCGCATGGCTTCAACAACACGACGGTCTTGCTCGATGGCCACGAACGGCACACCCATCCGCTGCATCGCGTCGCCGATCGTGCGCCCCACGCGGCCGTAGCCAATCAGGATCGCGTGATCGGGCAACATGGCCGCGTGGAGATCGGTTGGCATGACCCGAGGGGCCTTTTGTCGCTCAAGACGATCGTGCAGTTGGGGATGCGTGGCAATCCACTCGCCCAGCCAGTCAAGTCCGGCAAACACGAGTGGATTGATCGCGATCGTGATGAGCGCCGCTCCCAATAGCAGGCTGCGGGCATCCTCGGACAACACGCCCAGTGATACGCCCAGCGCCGCAAGGATGAACGAAAATTCGCCGATCTGTCCCAGACTGGCGCCGAGCCGAAGCGACGCCCGCAGCGGGTGCCGCAACAGCACCATCAACACCGTAGCCACAACCGTGTTGCCAATCAGCACCACGGCAACCGTTTCGACGACCCGCCATGGTTCCATCAGCAACACCAACGGATCGATCAGCATGCCCACTGACACGAAGAACAACACGGCAAACGCGTCCTGCAGGGGGAGCGCATCGGCGGCCGCGCGATACGACAGGTCGGACTCGCTGATTACCATTCCCGCCGCAAATGCGCCCAACGCGAGCGACACGCCAAACAGTGCCGCCGATCCCACGGCAACACCCAGCGCGACCGCCAGCACGGCCAGCGTAAACAACTCACGCGAGCCGCTGCGTGCGACGTGAGTGAGCAGCCACGGCACTGCGCGGCGGCCAACAACACCCATCAGCAGGACAAACGCTGCGAGCTTGATGATGGTGAGCGCAATCGCCCACGTCACGCCACCACTCGGCAGCGTGTTCCGCGTGCTGGCGCCACCAACGGCCTCGAGGATCGCCGGCAACAGCACCAGCGCCAGCACGACGGCCAGATCTTCGACCACCAACCAGCCTACCGCAATACGTCCGTCAATAGAATCGAGCAGTCCCCGCGACTCGAGCACGCGCATCACCACGACCGTGCTCGCCACCGAGAGCGCCAGTCCAAACACTACCGCCGCCGAGCCGGTCCATCCCCACGAGAGGGCGAGTCCGGCACCAAGCGCGATCGCAGCCGCCATCTGCAACAGCGCACCCGGCAACGCGATGCTTCGCACCCGCATCAAGTCGCCCGGTGAGAAGTGCAATCCCACGCCGAACATCAGCAGAATGACGCCGATTTCGGCCAACTGAGACGCCAATCCCACGTCGCCAACAAATCCCGGCGAATGCGGACCGAGCAACATACCCGCCACGAGATAGCCCACCAGCGGTGGCAGGCCAACCTTTGACGCGCCAAAGCCCAGCAGGAACGCGGCGGC
>JANMRE010000455.1:0-1493 GCA_031370885.1 Gemmatimonadaceae bacterium | reverse complement strand
CGGGTGACCATCAGCATTCCCTCGTGCACTACTGGTTTGACGTGACCTTGGCCTTCGGCGTTTTCAGCCGCTGGTCGTAGAACTCGACAATTCGCTTCTGCATGTCCAGGAAATCCTCGGCCGTGGCCGTGCCGCCACCGTGGCCGCCGTTGGCATAGTTCACCCAGATACACTCCTTCCCCAGTCGCCGCAGCGCATAGTACATCTCGCGCGTGTTGAGCGCCGGTACGTTGGAATCCTGTTCACCGGTGACCAGCATGAGTGGTGTGGTGATGCGATCGGCAAACATCACTGCCGAATGCGCAACATACTTTTGCGGCTGCGCCCACATCGATGCGCCAATGCGGTCCTGCGTTTTTTCGGCCGCGTTCACATTGCGCACACCAAGTCGCGGGCTATCGGTGTAAAAACTGATCATGTCCACCTTGCCCGAAATGTTCACCGCCGCCTTGAAGCGATTGGTCTGCGTAATGAGCAGGTTGGTGGCGTACCCGCCGTAACTCTGCCCCTGCACACCGAGTCGCGCCGAGTCGGCGACACCCATTTCGATAAGCTTGTTGGCGGCCGCGGTAACGCCCTTGGCCCACGCCTCGCCGGGATAGCCGATCTCGAAGTCTACCGCCGGATGCACCACCACATAGCCGGCGCCGGTGAGCACGTTGGCGCGCACGTCAAACGTATCGTCGAAGAAATCTTCGTAGATCTCGAATACGGTGGGATACGATTTGGTCTTGTCATAGTCGGCGGGATAGTACACCACCATCTTTTTCGCGTGACCATCGGCGTCGAGGAATGTGTGCAGATCGGTGGGTCCGATTTTCTTTGCGGCGAGCTGCGGATTGGTTTCCACCAATCGACGCAAATCACTCAGGTCGGTGTTGGCCGTGTAGAGATCGGCCGGTCGATTGCCATTCGCGACACTCAGCACGACGGATTTGCCGTCCTTGGCCAGTCGGAATTGCGAATACGAACGTCCGTCCTTGATGAGTTCCTTGAGCTGTTTGGTGGGCCGGTCGTAGCGCAAAATGCCACGCTCCCACTTCTGCCGCGACGCAAACGTGAGGAACAGATGCTGGCCATCGGCGCTCCATCCCGCAAACGTCACCCGTGGCAACGTCTCGCTCGAGTCACTGGAAGCCACGACTTTCTCGCGAGCACCCGTATTCACGTCGGCCAACCACATCCCTTCGCGGTTGGAGATCAGCACGGCATCACCCACGGGGCTATAGCGCACCACGCTGAAACGCTCCAGCGCCGCCTTGTCGCGCGCCGCCTTCGAGGTGTCCGGCGAGTCCCCCCGGCGTGGCTCCGGCGCGCCGGCAAGGAGTTTCTTCGTGGTATCAGCGATGCTTGCCAGATACACACGACCGCCATTCGAATACGCGTAGCGCTTTCCGTCTTCGGCCCACTGGATTTGCATGCCGCGCGTGGTGGCGTGCAGCTCGCGTTCGACACCGGCCGAGTCGCGCACGCGCAACGACGCGTCCGCGCCG
>JANMRE010000400.1:0-5768 GCA_031370885.1 Gemmatimonadaceae bacterium | reverse complement strand
GCGTGAAAAAAGGCAACCTGCTGAGGTTCCCGAGCGGCCCTTTGGGCTGGTCAATGCAAACTATTTACCGCAGGGTGCGCGGAGGGCGCAGAGGACGGATAGGAGTGAGACATCATCAAACGTATCGTGTGTCCGCGCGGTGCTCCGCCATAACCGCGACGCGATCCCCTGCGTACCCTGCGCCCTCTGCGGTAAGACGTCTGTATTCTAGCGGTATCGCAACCCAAATCCGCGCGAAAACCGCACCCCAGCGTCCGCCGGATTCACCATCGGCCGCTCTGGCCACGTAAACGACAGCGTGCCCTGGAAGTCATGGTCGCCGAACAGTACGTCGGCCACGCCATCCCCTTCCGATCCTGGCAGCCACGCTGCAACGAACGCCGCCGACTCGGCGAGCTCGTGATTCACCACCAGCGGGCGACCGGACACCAGCACGGTGACGACAGGAATTCCTTTCGCCGCAATCGCGCGAATGGTGGCAAGGTCTTCCGGATGCAACTCCGACAGTTCGATGGTGCGGCCGTAGGGTGACAGTTGTGACGTGGGGCCGCCAAAACCCGAGCCCGACGCCACGCGTCCGCCAGTGCGGATATCACCCATCCCTTCCGCGTACGGCACTTCACCGATCACCACGATTGCCACATCGTGCTGCGCGGCATCGGCGGCCGAGCCGTCCACGCTGAGCACCGCCTGCGGTGCGAGCGTCCGAATGCCTTCCCAGATGGACGTGCCGCCGATGATCTGCTCAGCGCCAGAGACGCCTTGCCACGCTACCGTGAAGCCGCCGCACTGGTGACCGCGATTGTCCGCATTCTTGCCCGCGACCAGCACGCGCGCCTGCTTCGCAACTGGCAGCATCGCGCGGTCATTCTTGAGCAACACCAGTGACTTGCGCACCGCTTCGCGCGCCACCTCACGATGTGCCGCACCGCCAAAGCTGTCGTGATTGGACCATGGTCGATCCGCCGGACGTGGGCGTTCGAACAGCCCGTAACGAATCTTCACGGAGAGAATCCGTCGCACGGCGTCATCGATGCGTTCCATCGGCACGGCCCCGACGGCTACCGCTCGCTTCAGTCCATCCAGACAACGCCGCCAATCGGCCGAGATCATGATCATGTCCATGCCGGCATTCACCGACAGCACGATCGCCTGGTCGTAGTCATCGGACAACTGATCAATGCCGTCCCAGTCCGACACGACGATGCCGTCGAAGTTCATCCGCTGCTTGAGCATGTCGGTGAGCAGGTACCGATGACCGTGGCACTTCTCCGTGTTCCAGCTGTTGAATGACGCCATCACGGTCAGCACACCTGCGTTCAGCGCCGTGTGGTACGGCGCGAAGTGCACCCGGTCCAGTTCGGCTTCCGAGAGAGTTGTATTGCCCTGGTCTTCGCCGTTGGCTGTCCCGCCATCGCCCACCCAGTGCTTTGCGCAGGCAATCACACTGTCCGTTCCCAAATCACCCTGCAGGCCGCGCACGTAACGATCCGCGTATGACGCCACCAGCGCGGGATCTTCCGAAAAGCTCTCGTACGTCCGACCCCAATGCACGTTGCGCACAACCGCCAGCGTGGGCGCAAACGTCCAATCGAGTCCCGTGGCCAGCACTTCGCGCGCACACACCTGTGCGACGCGTTCGATAAGATCGGGATCGTGCGCCGCTCCAAGCCCGATGTTGTGCGGAAACACGGTGGCCCCCAGCACATTGGCGTTCCCATGAATGGCGTCGATCGCGTACAGCAGCGGAATCGGCAGTCGGCCGTCGTCCTCGGCCATCGATCCGGCCCAGTACGCATCGTTCATGGTCACCCAATCGGCGGGGTGGTTGGCGCCAGGCGTCGATCCGCCTCCGCTCAACACCGAACCCAGACCGTGCTCGCGCACATCGTCAGATGTCGTGGAAGCGCGTTCGGCCATGATCATCTGACCCAGTTTCTGGTCAGTGGTCATGCGTTCCAGCAGAGCGTCTACGCGCTGCGTGACGGACACGGAGTGGTTCAAGACAGTCATGCGAGGGGGTATTGGAGGCGATGATTCAACAGTCCGTCGGTGAGGACGAACTCGGTTCGTAATTCGGTGGCTGAACTGCCGCCGATCCAGGCGTGGAAAACGCCCGGCTCAATCATGCGACGCATGGTGCGCCCATAGAACGCGAAGTCATCGGCCGTCAGCGTGAAGCGTACGATGCGGCGCTCGCCGGGTTGCAGTCGAAACTTCTCGAACGCCTTGAGTTCCCGTACGGGACGCGTCACGTTGCCGACGACGTCCCGCACGTAGAGCTGCGCCACTTCGTCGGCCTCGCACTCGCCGGTGTTGGCAACGTCGGCGGTGATGACGATGCTGCTGTCAGGCGTCAGTTCAGACTGACTGGTCGTGATGTTTCCGTACTCGAAGTGGCCATACGAGAGTCCATGACCGAATGCGAACAGCGGTGTGTGCGCGACATCGAGGTGGAACGACGTATTGCCCACCGACAGCTGCGCAGCTCGCGGTTCAATGTGCTCCATGTGCACCACGGTCTCGCGCGTTGGGGGCTTCCCGGTGTGCTTGTGCGCGTAGTACATCGGGATCTGTCCGGTCACGCGCGGCAGCGTGGTGGGCAGCTTCCCCGATGGTGACGCCACACCGAACAGCAGGTCGGCAATAGCGGGCCCGCCCAACGAGCCGGGATGCCAGGCGTACAGCAGTGCATGCACGTCGCCGACGATCTGCTCCAGTGCGAGTGCGCGTCCGGCCATCACCACCAGCACGATCGGTTTTCCCGTTGCTGCGACGGCCCGAATCAGCGCGATCTGCGCGCCGGGCAATGTGATGTCGGCCCGGCAATGCGCTTCGCCGGACAGGATCGCCTCCTCGCCCAGCACGAGCACCACCGCATCCGAACGGTCCGCCGCCTCCACCGCCTCGACGATCAAGGACTCGTCGCGACTTCTCGTGTTGTGCACGCCGCGCGCGAGGTGCAGTGTGACGCGCTCGCCCACGACATCGCGAATCGCCTGCAACACGGTCACGCTGTGGTGCGGGTCGCCATCGAAGATCCAGGTGCCCAGTTGCTCGTAGGGATCGTCGGCCAGCGGACCGATCACGGCGAGCGATCGCAGCGAGTTCACCGACAGCGGTAACGTGTGCTGATCGTTCTTGAGCAGCACCACGCTCTCCACGGCCACGTCGCGCGCGAGCTGCAAATGATCGGCGTTCGCCGCGGCCGGGAAGTGCGACGGATCGGTGTACGGCGAATCGAAGAGTCCCAGTCGAAGCTTGACGCGGAGCACGTTGGCCACCATCGCGTCAAGCTGCCCCATGGCAACACGACCCTCCTGGACCAGCGACGCAAGATGGTCGGCGTACGTCGTGCTGGCCATCTCGATGTCGACGCCGGCATTCGCCGCCTCAAACGCCGAATCCCGATCAGTGGCCGTGAAGCCATGAACGGCGAGCTGATGGATCGATTCCCAGTCGCTGACCACCGCGCCGTCAAAGCCCCATTCATCGCGAAGGATTCGCTTGAGCAGCAGTTCGTTGGCCGTGGCCGGCACCCCATCGAGATCACTGAACGAGGTCATGAGCGTGGCGACACCGGCGTCGATCACCGCCTTAAACGGCGGCAGATGCACATTGCGCAGTTCGTTCTCAGGGATGTTCGTGGAGTTGTAGTCGCGACCGCTCTCGCTGGCCCCATAGCCCGCGAAATGCTTGGCGCACGCGGCAATGTTGCCGGGCGTGGCGAGATCATCGCCTTGAAAACCACGCACCACAGCTGCCCCGAGCACGCCGGTAAGATACGGATCTTCGCCGAATCCCTCGGCCACGCGACCCCACCGCGGATCGCGCCCGATGTCGAGCATCGGGGCAAAAGTCCAGTTCACTCCGGCCGCCGCGGCTTCGAGCGCCGCCACACGCGCCGCGCGCGCTACCAGCGACGGATTCCAGCTCGACGCCTGCCCCAGTGGAATCGGGAAGACCGTCTTGAATCCGTGAATAACATCACGCCCGACGAGCAGGGGAATACCGAGCCGACTTTCGGTCGCGGCAACCCACTGCATTTCGTTGACCGTATTCACGTCAATGCAATTGAGGACAGAACCGATACGCCCTTCGCGGATCGCATGCCGCAGCTGATCGGGAACGTGCCCGCCAGATGCCGGCACCTGCTGCAGCTGGCCGATCTTCTCTTCGATCGTCATCTGCCGCAGCAACTCCTCGACCCGCTCCTGCACTGGCGTCACAACGAGCACGTTACCAGGCAACAGTGAGATAGGTCCGAATCTCCCATTCCTTGCCCTTCGGCGACGGGTACGTCGGATCGCACACCAGACCGCCGACCAGATCGGGCACACGTTCCGGGCAGTATCGCGGAGAATACTTGTCGAGTGTGCGCGAGGTCCCTCGCACCCCGAAGCGCGTCTCCGGCAGATCGAACCACCCGGGAATTCCCATCACGTATGACACATCGCCCATCACCTGCCGCGGGTATGTGAGGTTGAAGTCCCGATGGTAGTCGTATGGACCCCAGTCGTTGAATTTCGCGGCGCTCATCAGCTTGATGTGTCCCTTCACCACGCGCAGGTCGCCGCCGTAGCGCTTGAGCAGTCGTTCATCGTTGCCGCTGGGCTCTGCCGTGCCGCCAAAAACATTCGCGATCAGTCGCAAATCGGCGCCGTACCGCGCGATCACGCGACTGCGCGCTTCCCACAGGGAGCGCGCGGGTGTGGCACCGGGGAATGCAAACGTGGTGCGTCCGTCGCCCAGGATGCCGATGGCCGCGTCCTGTGTGGTGGGAAGCTTCTTGTAGGTGAAGCCAAGATTGCCAGCGAGCTTTGCGTCCTCCCGCATATCGTTGTCCCACGCATACATCCATGTCGCGGGTGTCGGATCGTACGTGAGCAGCAGTTCTCCGGCGACTGTTTCGCGATTGGCGCGTACGGCGAACGCATCGTCGATGACATTGCGCGGACGTCCTGGTGCCGGCACGTCAAACGGAATCGGCCCGACGATCGGCTTCTGGTACAGGAAGTTCGGCGCGATCTGGAAGTTGCCGAAAATGGCCGAGACGCCGGTGACGATATTCCACTGATTGTTGAGCCCCGTGTCCTTGAGGTTCCACCCCGTGAAAGTCTGCACCGAGGTGGGTCCACCATCGGCTACGAGACCCATGGCGGCACCTTGCGCATACATGTTGTAGCGACCGCGCGTCATTGTGGCCTTCGCTTTCGCACCAAATGCGTCGGAGGCGCGAATCTTGTCCTGCAGCACGCGATAGTTGCCGGCCGCACCATCGACCAGTTGGAACGCCTGACCCACGCGCGTGGCACCGGCCCAGATACCGCCCAGCTCGATGTGCACCGGACCACGCACTGTCGCCAACGCCAGGGTGGCGCGGCGCGTCTGCGGGATGGGCACAGCGAACGAACTTGTCGCGGCTGATGCAGACAGCTTCGCCACGTCTTCCTGATAAATGCCGGTGACGTCATAGGCGCCAAGACGCTTGCGATACTTGGCCATAGCCGAGGGATTTGCGCCCCACCACAGCTCGGGCCCAAAGGCCACCTTCAGTCCGTCCAGTTTCCGCTTGCCGGTGAACTCAACACCCATTGGCGCTTCGCCGTTGTAGATGTCGATGTTCTTGCCGTAGTTGGCCTCGCGATACAACCCGAAGAAGTCGCCTTCGTAGCCCCAGTGATAGTGACCGGTGCGATAGAATGCATCGAGCTTGAAGTTGCGCTCATCCCACGACATGCTGGCGCGGTACACCTTGAGTCGTTCGA
>JANMRE010000442.1:0-2507 GCA_031370885.1 Gemmatimonadaceae bacterium | reverse complement strand
CGAGGTGAAACGCGAACAGCGAGAGTTGCGGCGCGGCATCCATCACGACACCGGGAATCTGTGCCACTCGCTGGGCCGCCCACAGGGTGAGCGCACGCTTTTCGGCGATCGCCGCACGGTATCGCGCCGCACCGTACATCTTGACGCTCAGCCATACGCGCAACCCCGGAAATCCGCGCGAAAGCTCCGGTCCGTACTGCGCAGGATCGTAAAACTCGTCCTGATTCTGCGGAAGGTAACCGGCCGTTGCCGAATGCACCGAACGGAGCGCGTTGCCATCGCGCACCAGCAGCGCGCCGGTGCCATAGGGCAGGAACATACCCTTGTGCGGATCGAGTGTGAGTGAATCGGCGCGCGACAGCCCACGAAGTAACGGGCGCAGTTCGGGACACATGTGAAAGAACGCACCGTACGCGCCGTCCACATGGTGCCACAGCTGTTCCTGTGCGCACAGGTCAGCGATGTCGTCCAGTGGATCGACGGCACCGGTATTCGTTGTGCCAGCCGCTGACGCCACAAGAAACGGACGAAATCCCTGGGCTCGATCGTGCGCGACCGCCAATGCCAGCGCTTCGACATTCATGCGATAGTCGTCGTCCACTGGTATCAGGCGCACGCGGTCGGCGGCGATTCCGGCCAGCTTCGCGGCCTTGCTGATGCTGTGATGACCTTGAGTAGACGTGTACAGTGTTCCTGATCGAATGTCGTCGCCGAGGAATCGCTCGCGGGCACAGACGAGAGCGTTGAACGTGGCACCCGAACCGCCGGTGGTCAGCAGTCCGGCGGTGCCAGGTGGGAATCCCATCCAGTCGCGCAGCCATTCCAGCACATTGGCTTCCAGCTGTACCAGCGCCGGTGCGGCTTGCCACACACCGGTGTACCGATTGGTGGTGTCGGCAATGAAATCGGCCAACGCCGCCGGGTACACGCCGCCGCCGGGGATGTAGGCGAGATAGCCGGGTCCAGGCGTCGTGAACGAGCGCGGGATCAGATCGTTGAACAGCATGTCGAGCAGGGGCTCGAGGTCGGTGCCCGTTTCAGGCGCAGTCTCGCGCAGGGATCTGCATAGTTCGGTCGCGTTGACATCGCCGCAACTGGGTTGATCGCTCAGCGCGACGAGATGCTGGACTGAGCGCGCGACCACGGCGCGTCCCATGGCCAGCATCTGGTCGGGGGTGAACTCCATAGCAGCCGCGTCGGTGGACATTGGATTCGTGTGCATGCTCCCAATGTTCACTGGTGCGCTGCGGTTGTCGATTGCCGAACCGACCCATTTTCAGGTTCACTGCCTCTAACAGTGAAGCACACCGATGCAGCCGAGTCCTGTCCGCAGTTTCATTCACCAACATATCCCCATCGGGTCTCAGGCCCACCTCTCTATGTCATCACCAGACTTCGACTCCATTCGCGGCACGGTTCTCGATCGTATGGAGCGCGAGAACATGTGGCTCAAGGTCACCATTGGTGCGGCGGCAGTCGCCGAAGTGTTGTTGCTCGTACTGGTGCTCTGGCTGGCCGATTTTCACGATCGAACGCACGTACTCATCGTTGTGAGCGCCGTACTCACCTACACCATTGTCGCTTTGGGTCTGGTGGCGCTTGGTGTCCATGTCTCTCGCGCGGTCAGCGTCCTGGCGGCCGCGCTTCATGACCACGCGGCGCGCTAAACCGCCCCTGGACCTGCGCTCTCCCGCGGCCGCGTTGGTCGTGGTGCGGGCACAACTTGGCGACCGCATGGCCCTCGATGACTTGCTGCGCGCCCTCGAAGCGCCACTCTGGTCGCAGGTGCGCCTTATCGTTCGCGACGATGACCTTGCGAGCGACGTGCTGCAGGACGCGATGCTCACGATCGCAAGAAAACTGACCGCGCTGCGCGATCCACGCTGGCTGCGCGCATGGGCACTTCGTATTGCGGTGCGACAGGCCACCCGAGCGGCCTTCCGTACAGGCAGCAACACACACCAGCCGATCGATGATCTGCAGGACACGATCGCTGCACCCGTGCACGAGCTCGCATTCGATCGGGAGCTCATCGACGAGGTTGCACGACTTGTGTCTACGTTGCCTGTCGCGCCCAGGTCACCGGTACCGCGCTACGTGGGTTCAAGACCACGCTCCCAGAATAGCGCCCATGGCTGTGATGTACACGAGCTGGTAGCCGACGTCGATCAGAAAAGTAGCGAGCGGCTTATCCGAGTACAGATTGGCGGTGAACCCGATCGGCAGGGCGAATCCGAGCCACGCGTGAAAGCCCCAACCGGCTCCGTCCTGGAGGGAATCGGCCCCGAGGTGCGACAGAAAAAGGCGCAACACGCCAGCGATCAGCAGGAGCGCGACGAACGAGCCGGCATACGTCCGCACGGCAGTCGCCTGCATGGCGGCAAGCTTTTCAGGGGTATAGCCGTGGGCGCGCACCCACGCCTTGGCGAACAGCAGGGGCGAGTACCACAGCGCCCCGATGAGCCATGCGGCGAGCGCTGCGACGAGAATGGATGGCCAATGACCGA
>JANMRE010000319.1:0-1701 GCA_031370885.1 Gemmatimonadaceae bacterium | reverse complement strand
CCGCCGGTGCGGAGGTAGGCGCAGTGCTCACCGGGCTCACACTCGCGCTGGGCTCCATCTGGGGTCGTCCCACATGGGGCGTCTGGTGGACGTGGGATGCGCGACTCACGTCGACCGCCGTGCTCTTTCTGGTGTATGTCGGGTATCTGGCCTTGCGCGGCCTCACCGATGATTCGGAACGACGCGCCCGATGGAGTGCAGCGGTGGGTATTCTTGGCGCACTGAACGTGCCTATCGTCTACATGTCGGTGAAGTGGTGGCGCACATTGCATCAGATGCAGTCGGCGCCCAGCACGCTCGATCCGACATACACGATGGGGCTTCGTGCCAATGCGTTTGCGTTTTTGTTCATGCTCATCGTGTTCGTGACCTATCGGTACCGCAGTCTGCTTGCCGAGCGGATTTTGGAACGTCAGCAGGATGAAGCGGCCTTGACCCGGAGACATCGCGCATGAACGGCATGGTCGTCAATTCCTGGCCTTATGTGATCGCCGCATATTCCGTCACGTGGGTGGTCATTCTCGGTTACACCATTCACCTCGTGCGCTTGGCGCGTCGCATCCGCGCCTCACGCTCTTCCTCGGTGCCCAACTCATGAGCGCGTCTACTGAATCCGGTGTTGATAACGGCCCGGTGTCGTCGTCACGCCACCCGTCACGCAAACCGCTGGCCATTGCCGCCGTGGTGGTACTGGTGGGTGCGTTTGGATATCTGGCGTATGGTGGTGTCGAGGAGAATCTGGTGTACTTCCTGACACCGAGCGAACTGGTCGCCAAGGGCGAGAAAGCCATCGATCGGCCGGTGCGTCTGGGCGGGCAGGTTGTGCCCGGCTCGGTGCAATGGAACGCCGATGCGCTCGATCTGCGTTTTCGCGTGACTGACGGCACGAAGGAAGTGCTGGTGCATTCCACCGGTGCGCCGCCGCAGATGTTTCGCGCCGGGATCGGCGTGGTGGTGGAAGGCAAACACTTACGCAGTGGCGTGTTCGAGTCGCACAGTCTGATGGTGAAGCACTCCAACGAGTATCGTGCGCCAACCAAGGCAGACGGCGATCATCCGGCGCGGCTCGACAAGACGCTTATCCGGAGTTCCGGCGCGTGACCCGTATTCTCGGACTCGCGACGATTTGGATCGCGTTGGCGATGTCGGTTGGTGCCATCATCGCCGCGGTTTTCGGACTTACGCGAAAGCGACCGGCGTTTGTGGTTGGCGCCCTGCAGTCTGTGTACGTCAACTTCGTACTGCTCACGATTGCCACGGCAGCAATGGTGTATGCACTCGTCACGCACGATTTCAGCGTGGGATATGTGGCGCAGGTGGGCAGTCGTTCCACGCCGGTTTTTTATACCGTGATTTCGCTGTGGGGCGCGTTGGAAGGTTCGATTTTGTTCTGGGGATGGGTTTTGGCGATGTACAGCGCCGTGGTGGTGTGGACCAATCGGCAGCGCGTTGGCAATCTGGTGCCATGGTCTGCGGTCGTGCTGCTCAGTATCTGCCTGTTTTTCTACATCCTGCTGGTGGGTCCGGCCAATCCGTGGCATCTGGTCAGCCCAACGCCACTGGATGGACCGGGACCCAACCCGCTCTTGCAGAATCACATCCTGATGGGTGTACATCCGCCGTTGCTGTACCTCGGCTACGTCGGGATGTCGGTGCCGTTTGCGTTTGCCGTTGGCGCGCTGCTATCAGGCGAGATCCACA
>JANMRE010000288.1:0-2627 GCA_031370885.1 Gemmatimonadaceae bacterium | reverse complement strand
TGCGACGCATGACGGAAGACGAGGGCACGTGGCTTGGACACGTGCTGGAGCATGTCGCGATTGAACTGCAGAACGTATCTGGCGTTAAGGTCACCTTCGGCAAAACGCGCGAGACGGAGCAGCCCGGCGTGTACGACGTGGTGTTCGAGTACGAGCAGGAAGATGTAGGTCTCGAAGCGGCCGAAGTGGCGCTGGATCTCCTGCATCACCTGTTGCCGTCGGCGCTTCGACCGGACGGTGAGAATCCGACGTTTGATCTCGCCGAACGTCGCGATGCATTTATCCGCTACGCGCAGCGGCGCGCACTCGGTCCGAGCACGGCAAGCATCGTGCACGCGGCCGAGTCGCGCGACATCCCGTGGATTCGCCTCAACGAGCAGAGTCTGATCCAACTGGGATACGGCTGCAATCAGCAGCGCATCCAGGCCACGATCACCGGGCGCACCTCGCACATCGCAGTGGAACTGGCATCGGACAAGGAAGAAACGAATCGCATTCTTGCCAACCTGGGTTTGCCGGTCCCCAGACAGCGATTGGTGCAAACGGCCGAACGCGCGGTATCGGCAGCGCAGCGTATCGGGTATCCGGTGGTGACGAAGCCCTACAACGGCAATCACGGTCGCGGCGTGTCAGTGAATCTCGCCACGCCCGACGAAGTGATCGCCGGCTTTGTGCGCGCGCAGGAAATCTCCCGCAGTGTCATCGTGGAGAGCTTCATTACTGGACACGATCATCGGATGCTGGTGGTGAACGGCGAACTGGTGGCGGTCAGCAAGCGGGAGCCCGGCAAGGTTACCGGCGATGGTGTTCATACCATCGGGGAACTGGTCACCATGGTGAACGCCGATCCGCGTCGCGGCATCGGTCACGAAAAGGTGCTTACGCAACTGGCGCTCGATGAGCAGGCCGTTGGCCTGCTCGCCAAGCAGGGCTACACTGGCAGCACCAGACCCGCGCCAGGCGAAGATGTGTATTTGCGTCTCACGGCGAATCTCTCCACCGGCGGCACCGCAGTCGACATGACAGACGTGGTGCATCCGGATAACGCCGAGATGGCGGTGCGGGCGATCCAGGCTATCGGGCTTGATGTGGGTGGGGTGGACTTTCTGTCACCTGACATGACGCAATCGTACAAGGAGATTGGGGGGGCGATCTGCGAAGTGAATGCTGCGCCGGGATTCCGTATGCATATGGCGCCCAGCGAAGGACGTCCGCGCGATGTGGCCGGCAAAGTGATCGACATGCTGTTTCCGCGAAATGCGCCCAGCACCATCCCGATCGCGGCGATCACGGGCACGAACGGCAAGACCACCACGGCGCGCTTGCTGGCGCATATCCACAAGTTGTCCGGCAAACGAGTTGGGCTCACCACCACCGATGGCGTGTACATCGACGGCCAGCGTACGGTGGAGGGCGACATGACAGGCCCCACGTCGGCGCGCATCGTGTTGAGTGATCCGGCGGTCGAGGTGGCGGTTCTCGAAACGGCGCGCGGTGGGCTGCTCCGCGCCGGCATGGCCATGCGACACGTCGATGTGGGGGCCGTGCTCAATATTCAACCCGATCATCTCGGTCAGCAGGGAATCGAAACGCTGGCCCAGTTGGCCGAGGTGAAGCGCACGGTTGTGGAAATCGCGACCGACACCGCTGTGCTGAACGCCGACGATCCGCACACGCTGCGCATGGCGGCGCATACGCAGGCGAAGTTCGTCTGCTATGTGACCATGGATCCGGCGCATGCGCTGGTGCGCGAACACATCCGCGCCGGCGGACGCGCCATCGCGCTGGAAGCAGGCGTGAACGGAGAGATGATCACGATCTACGATCGCGGCGCGCATATCCCGTTGTTGTGGACCCACCTCATTCCCGCCACGCTGGAAGGTCGCGCCACGTTCAATGTGCAGAACGCGATGTTCGCGGCGGCGATGGCGTTCGCGATGGGGGTGCGACTGGAGGATATCCGCCACGGACTGCGCACGTTTGACACCACATTTTTCCAGGCGCCGGGCCGCCTGAACGTCTACGACCAACATCCGTTCAAAGTGTTGTTCGACTACGGACACAACGCCCACGCGGTGGCAGCACTGTGCCAGTTGGTAAATCGGATGACACCAACGGGGCGTCGGCTGTGCGTGCTGTCGGCACCGGGCGATCGCCGCGACGAGGACATTCAGGCCATCGCCACGGCGGCGGCGCATGCCCAGTTCGACGCGTACATCTGCCGACGGGATGACGCGGTGCGCGGGCGCGGTCACGATGAGGTGCCGCAGATGCTGGCGCAGGGGCTCAGGGACAGCGGAATCCGTGACGATCAGATCACCATCATTGTCGATGAGCAACAGGCGATAGAAACCGCGCTGTCGATGGCGCGGGCGGGAGACCTGTTGCTGATCTTTGCCGACGCATTAGCGCGAGGCTGGAAGCAAATCGTGAACTTCCACCCCAACGACGCGGCGCGCGTAGCGCCTGCGCCTCGTGCGGCGCGTGCGGTTCCGCGTCAGGCGGTGCACGAGGAGTCTCCAGCCGATGACCTCGTGCCGGCCAAACCCGCGAGTGTGCCTGCCGCGCCGCCCGCCAAATGGAATGTGGACACCGAACACGTGGTTCTGATGCGCGACGAGCGCGGA
>JANMRE010000278.1:0-3945 GCA_031370885.1 Gemmatimonadaceae bacterium | reverse complement strand
AACGCTTCGAGCGCGACGAAATCCACACCGTTGCTGGCGCAGAAGGCGGTGGCAGCGCTCACTGCGTCACTCAGAGCCGTGACAAGTTGCGCCTTGTCCTTGACGGGATTCGACCCTCCCGTGCCCGCGCCATATATCGCCCGCGCTCTCTCCAGCGACGCGAACACGTTGGCGTAGTCCACAATCACACCGCTGTGTTTGCCGGGGACCACGCGATTGGCGCGCGCGATGGTCTGCATCAGCGTGTGGTTGCGCATCGGTTTGTCGAGATACACCGTCGAGCAACTCGGCGCGTCAAATCCCGTCAGCCACATCGCGCAGACGAACACCAGGCGCAGCGGGTCGTCCGTGTCCTTGACCTTCTCGTCGAGGCCGGGCTGTGACTCGTTCATGCGCCGACGGTGGGGCTCGATATTGAGCCCCAGTCTTTTCATCTGCTCGATCTCGTTCTGCCCCGGCGACACGATGACGGCCATGTCGGTGGTGGTCAGAACGCCAAGCCGTGCTCTCAGCTCCGCGATGCGCGTCTCCCGCTGTGCTTGCTCCGACGTTGTTTCGTCAGGAGGCGGGTACAGATCGCCAAGCGCCTTGTGTACCCGCGCGCGTTCGGTCGCCCAATGAGCCTTCACCTTGTCGTGCATTCTGAGCGCGGTGGCTTTGTCGATTGACACCACCATCGCCTTCCCCACGAAGCCACGCCCAAGGAAATGCCGCACGATATCCTGTGCAACCGTCTCAAGCCGGTCGTCGCGAGTGATCGGGTGATACTGACGCCCGAGCACCTTTTCGAGCTTGGCTTCCTGAACTTCATCCAGGCCCGCATCCTCGATCAGGCGATACAGATCGTCGTTGAGGTCAGGATTGACGAGCTCCAGTTCCGGCGTGCGGTTCTCGTAGAACAGCGGCACCGTCGCGCCGTCTTCGACCGACTGCGGGAAGACCTCCACCGCTCTACCATGCCGCAGACGCCGCCGCGTTCGCCTGAAACTTCCTCGCTGGCCGACGCTTTGGTCCGGGACAGCCTCGTAAAATGGGGAAGTTCGGTTTATTTTCGGTATTGTGTGGGTATCCTCGCGCTGTCGCCTAGGCACCTTACCCTTCGATGACTTCCGATCGCCTGATTCCTGGCAACCGAGCGCACGAGCAGATCGCCCTTGTGGCGCTCGTGCAGGCGGGAACGCTGCCGATGTCTCACCTCGCCGGTATGGTGGAGCAGGTCGGATCAGCGGTACGCCTTTTGGAGGGGCCTATTCCAGCAAGCTCGGTGCGGGCGATCAGCCCGCGCTCTTCGACCTCGTTCCGGAAGAAGCGCGCGAAAAGGCTGCGCGCGAGGTGGCGTCGTGGAAGACGCGACCGTATCACGTGGTTTCGGTCTTGGACGACAGCTACCCGCACCAGCTGCGCGGCATTCACAATCGCCCGGCGCTGCTTTTCACCGAAGGCCAACCGCAAGCGCTCATCGGCGCACCTGGCGTCGCCATCTTCTCGGGTCTTGCGGCCGGCATCGACACCGCGGCGCACCAGGAAGCGCTCCGTGTCGGCATTCGCACTGTCGCGGTGTTTGGTACTGGACTTCGGAGTGTTTTCCCCAAGGCAAACGCATCCCTGGCTCGTGATATCGTGCGTGCTGACGGCGCGCTCGTCTCGCAGTTTTTGCCGACGCAGCATGCAGCGAAATGGACATTCCCTACGCGAAACATCACGATGTCTGGTTTGAGCGTTGCGACCGTTGTCGTGGAAGCCGGCGAGACTTCCGGAGCACGGATGCAGGCTCGCGTCGCGCTTGAGCATGGTCGCGCGGTGTTCTTGCTGCAATCGCTCGTGGATGAGCACGAGTGGGCGCGCGTGATGGTCGATAGGGGCATAGGAAACGTGCGCGCGCGGATGCTGCGCACGTCAGGCGATCTTGTCGACGGCTTGTCACCAGACGCCGAGCTGCCGGAACTCGCGCCAGCGTAGCGCGCGGTGAGCGCGTTGAACACGCAACCGTTCGCCTCCCTGCAGGAAGCGCTCGGCGATTCGGAACCGGCTGGCCACGGCACTATTCACGCGGTAGCCGACCGAGATGATGGCGTCGAGGCGAAGAGCTTCGTTTGGTAGCCTTCCCGTCGCGCAGCTACCCAGGCTCGCGTGCCTGGTGCGCGCGGCGTTAGCCGGTGCGGCGCGTGGTGTCGGCGTGTGGGTGATCGGCGCTGACCGCCGCGGCCCTTCGATTGACGTACGCCGCGAAGTCCTCTCGCGACATCGACATCGTCCTCTCGTACATCGCGTCACGAATGCCGCGGACCCACGCGACCGCGTCCAAGGCGATTGGCACGCTAGCCGATGTCGGACGGACTGTCGGTTCCATATGTGCTGACCTCGCGTGGCGAGTGAATGGCGACGGGCTTATACCCGGCTTCGAGATTCACGGCGTTGAACTGACGAATCTTGTCAAACCGAACGATATGCCGAAAGTTCCAACTCACGACGACGTCAGCGAGGCCGACGGTGGCAAGGGCGATGTGCAACATGTCGTTCTGATATCGCTCGGGAACGATCCGATGGGCGCGATATCGATCAGCAAGGTCGAAAGCCTCGTCACCAAGCGTCAACGCCGGCTCAGCGAGGGCGATCAGCTCCAGATGAAGAGCCCGAACGGCTGCAGGGGCTTGCTCCAGCTCAGCGGCGAGCAGCGTCGAGACGAGGGGTCGCAGGCGGCCGGCACGGAAATCCTCCACGAGCGCTAACGACCAGATCGCAAACTCGCGGTCGAAGCAGCCACCGACGACTGACGTATCGAGGTACACGCGAGGGATCGGCATGCTCAAAGCTACCATGGCGTCGGCTACCGGGGCATGGGCGAGCTCGGCATCGAGCCCGCCGCCGAGACGTTCAACTCCCGCACCTTTCGCGCACTCACGCAATCCCCGCATAGACCCCTGCATTCCGCTCCGGGTAACTCTCGTACACATGCTCGAACACCGCCGAGCACTTCGCGCGGTACATCTCCGGCGCGTACACCCGCGGCAGCCCAGAATCGAGCGTGTCCTCAATCGCCAACCGCAGTGAAGACCGCGCCGCCGCCTTGTGCCGCCAGTTGAGCACCAGCAACTCCTTGAGCCGCCCCAGCAGTTCTCGCGCCACCCGCTTCACCTCAGCGCGTTCGTCCGAGCTGAGTTCGGGGGAAGGCCGCGTGAGGATGTCGAAAATGACCAGCTCCTCCTCGGTGAGCTGCTCGCGCACGTGGCGCACCTGTTCGTCATCAAGCGTGTTCGACAGCTTGAGCAGTTCGTCGAACAACTGCTCGATGCTGCGACTGCCGGCGTTGTAGCTCTCGATCAGCGCCTCGAACTGTTCCGCGTAGTCGGCACGCGTGCGGTTCAACCGCAACAGCGTGCCCAACTTGGCACGGATCGCCGCCTTGAGCGCTTCCAGATCGGTGTTCTTGTGCTTCGAGTCCTTGAACCGCTTGGCGAGCGCGTCAAAGTTGATCTTGGACAGATCGATTGCCGGTGGGCCACCGTCACGCACCGTGATGCCGGTGATGGACTCGTCGAGCAATCCGGCAATCCGCCCCATGATGGTCGAGATGTCGGGCGGGTTGGGCGTAAGCTTGGCACGGATGGCCGCGGCCAGCGCGGCGAGGCCCGCCACGCGCTGCGCGAATGTGAGCGCCGCGGGGTCTGGCTTCACCGCACGATACAGCGTGGCGACCAACTGCTCGTGACCAAAGAAATCACGCCGCAACGATTCCGGCGCGATCAAGGCGTTGATGGCGTGCTCCACCGACGCCAGTAGCTCGAACCCGCCAGCGGGCAACGCTTCGAGTGCGACGAAATCCACGCCGTTGCTGGCGCAGAATGCGGTGGCGGCACTCACTGCGTCACTAAGCGCCGCGACCAGCTGCGCCTTGTCCTTGACGGGATTCGACCCTCCCGTGGCCGCGCCATAGATCGCCAGCGC
>JANMRE010000223.1:0-2069 GCA_031370885.1 Gemmatimonadaceae bacterium | reverse complement strand
GCGGACCGAATCGCGCGGGTGAGATTCCAAACCCCACCAGCGATCCGGCGGGCGCCGAGCAGTTGATCTGGTGCGTGCGGCTGGATGGCACTGCTGCACGGCGTCTCATCGAGGGTGCCACACCAACGCCCGCGCCACGTGGCAGCGGGTTCGTCTTCACACGTCGCGGCGCGATCTGGATGGCGACCGCAGTGGGCGATTCGGTGCGCGCGTCGCAGCTGTTCCGGATGCGTGGCACCGGCGGATCGATGCGCTGGTCTCCGTCGGGCGGCCAGCTCGCGTTCGTCTCCAACCGCGGCACGCACAGCTTCGTCGGCGTCTTCGATATCGCGTCAACATCACTGCGCTGGATTGCGCCGAGTACCGACGCCGACAATTCGCCGGTCTGGTCGCCCGATGGTGCGCGTCTCGCGTTTCTGCGGGCGCCGTACGAAGGTCGACGACTCCTCTTTCGTGCCAGGCGCAGTGCGCAACCCTGGAGCATTCAGGTGGCCGATGTCGCGAGCGGTCAGGCGAAGGAGCTCTTCCGCGCGTCGGCGGGACGCGGCAGCGCATACTGGGACATCGTCGCCGACAATCAGCTGTTCTGGACGGCGGGCGATCGCATCGTCTTTCCGTGGGAGCGCACTGGCTGGGTGCACCTCTACAGCGTCGCCGCGAGTGGGGGTGCGCCAACGCAGCTCACGCCGGGCAACGGCGAAGTGGAGTTTGTGTCGCTGAGCGCAGACGGCGCGCGTCTTGTCTATAGCACCAACATCGGCGACATCGATCGTCGTCGCGTGATGTCCGTCGCTGCAGACGGGAAGTCGGCACCGGTGGCAGCGGTCACCGGCCCGCACATCGCGTGGAATCCCGTCGAGTCGAGCAAGGGCGCCGTGTATGCGCTCGTGAGCGATGAGCGCATGCCAGCGCATGCGGCCGTGCTGGTGCGCAGCGGTGATCAGTCGAGTTGGAAGCATCTTGCACCGGAAACGATGCCGGCCGACTTCCCCGCGTCGTCGCTGGTGATTCCCAGGGCGATCACGCTGCGTGCGGCCGATGGCGTGCAGTCGTATGCGCAGGTGTTCATGCCTCCCAACGCCGTTCCCGGCAAGAAGTATCCCGCCGCCATCTTCCTGCATGGCGGTTCGCGTCGACAGATGCTGCTCGGCTGGAACTACGGCAGCTACTACCATCACGCCTACGCGATGAATCAGGCGATGGCCTTGCGCGGGTATGTGGTGGTGTCGCTCAACTATCGCAGCGGCATCGGCTACGGCATGGAGTTTCGCGAGGCGCTCAGGCAGGGCGCGACCGGCGGCAGCGAGTACGGCGATGTCGTGGCGGCGGCCAGGTGGCTTGGAGCGAACGCCAATGTCGATCGCGCACGCATCGGACTCTGGGGCGGCTCGTACGGCGGGTACCTGACGTCGATGGGACTGACGCGCAATCCTGAGCTGTTCAAGGCCGGCGTGGACATTCACGGTGTGCACGATTGGAACGTGGGCATTGCGACGTTCATACCGGAGTACGATCTGTACGCAGATCCGGCGGCCACGCGCAGCGCGTTTCTTGCGTCACCGCTGGCGCAAGTTGAGCGGTGGCGCGCACCCGTGCTGCTCATTCATGGTGACGACGATCGCAATGTGCGGTTCATCGAGACGCAGACGTTGATCCAGCAGCTACGGAAGCAGAACGTGCCGGTGGAACAGCTCGTGTTTCCCGACGAGGTGCACTCGTTCCTCCGACACGACTCGTGGATGCGGGCGTACGAGGCGGCGCTGGATTTCTTTGCGCGGCGGATGTGATTCCCTGGTGCAATCGACAAAGGCGCGCAGCGGGGGCTCAACTTCCCGCGCCCATCACCGATTCAACGCCATCATTTCGGAGTTGTGGTAGACTTCCGACTTGGTCGGCGTGTTCAGTGACGTCGCGACCATCGCCTTCGCGATCTGTTCGACGGTGATCGACTTGCATTTCGTCGGCGTCACGAACGAGAACGCAGGCCCCGACGCCCGACAAAGTGCCTTTTGCCTGGCGTCGGAGCTGACGCAGGTTGGGATGCACGGGAAAATGACGGTCGGTCACGG
>JANMRE010000188.1:0-2631 GCA_031370885.1 Gemmatimonadaceae bacterium | reverse complement strand
CGCACGGTTGCGGTGACGATGTCATTGGTGCGCGTCACCGATCGCGACTCGAGCATGACCGGCGTGCCAACCGACGTCGTGCCGATCTTGGTGAGTCGTTGCGCGTGCGCGTTGGCGGCGATCGATAGCAGCAGACCGGTGGCGCGCACGAGAAGGCGAACGGTGGGTGGCATCGTCATGGTTTGAGGGCTCCAGTGAGTTCTTCGTACACTTTGCGCACCGCGATGGGCGCCTGCTGGTCGGCCAGAAACCAGTTGGCATACGGCCCCCACTGCGCCTGCTTCACTGCCTCATCGGCCGACAAGCCACGCTCGCGCAGTCGAGTGACTTCGGCGATCACCGCGCGCAGTGACTCCCGAAAGGCCACCAGTTCTTCGCGTGACGCCGCCGGTTCTTCGATGAAACCATGTCCCGGCACATAACGCGTCACGTTCATGGTGAGCGCGCGGTCCACCGTTTTCACCCACTCACTCGGATAGGCCGACCGCATGGCCGGAAACACCCGATTGAGGTAGGCCTCACTCATGAAGAGGATCTTCGAAGCCGGCAGATGCACCATCAGGTCGCCCCCGGTGTGCGCGCGACCGAGAAACTGTACGTCAACCGTCATCGTGCCCACATCGATGATTTCGTGGTCGGCTCGCATGGCAACGGGCGGTACGATTACCCGCCGAGTTGCGGGTGCGGCCGCCGAGTCGCGCTTGAGTTGCGCGAGTGACGTGGGGTGCACGACGTACGTGATGCCTGGCGGCAATACGCTGTTACCGGCGGTGTGATCGCCATGATCGGATCCGACCACGTACCACTTGATTGGCAGGGGTGTGATGGTCTTGATGCGATCGAGCATCGTTTGCGTGGCCGCTGGGCTCCCCTGCCCATCGGCAATCAGCACACCAGATGTCCCAATGACAATCAGACTGACCGTCGTGAAGCCGGGTTGCCGGATCTCTTCGTAGCCGAACACATTGGTGGCCAGTGGTACGAGGCGCGGAAACGCCGACAACGGTACACCGCGCTGTGTCGGGTCGGCAGTACGTTTCGGGAACATCCGACGAATGCCGTGAATTGCCACGGGCGGCGTGAGATTCTGCTCACTGTGTGGCGCTTGCTGAATGGCGCGCACGAATTCCATGCCGGCGGTGACCTGACCGAAGGCGGCAAATCCCTGACCGTCAGGATTTCGGTGACCCCCTTCATCGAGCGATGGCTGCGCGCCGATGGTGAGGAAAAAGGCGGACGTTGCGGTGTTTGGACCAGCGCGCGCCATGGAGATGGTGCCGTTTACATGTCGGAGCGTGGTGACACTGGTGCGCTCGAGGGCGACGGCCGGGAAACCGGAATCGGGGCGCATGGCTCTCGCGCTGCCTTGAATAACCTGAATGCGCACCGAATCGCGTGGCTGATTGTCTGGCGTCACAGTGCGATGGAACCGACCGTTGGTGAAGAACCCCCCGTCCACGTAGCGCAGGAAATTGGTGACCGTGATGGGTGCGTGCGCACTGTCGAGCGACACGGTGATGTCGCCGCGCTCGGTGCTGATGACGATGGGAATCGTACCGGTAGCGCGAGTCTGGGCGGTCGATGTGGCGCCCTGACGATGGCAGCTGACCAGCAGCGCAACTGACATGATGGCGGCGGTGGTGCGGGTGGTCATCAGAAGAAGTACCGTCTGAAACCCACACCGCTGGGACGGTCGACCTTCATGAGCCGCCAGTACAGCAGGAAGCCGGACACGGTGAGCGCCAACAGGGCGAGTCCCCAGAACATGGAGACAACGAGGCCACCATCGCCGAAAAATTCACCGCTGTGCACACGGTGAATCAGGGGCTTGTCCAGATAGTCTGCTGTGCGCAGAAATGCGCCGGTTGTGGCGTCGAACAGCAGGCGCTTGTCTTCGCCGCCGGTGGGTTTGCCAAGATACACGGCGATGATCGGCGATTGTCCTTTGAGCTCCACCACGACCCGATCGACGGGTGCGCCCGGTGCCTGCATTGCGGCCGCCGTCATCGCCACGGCTATTGTGCCGGTCCACGTTGCGATAGGGGTGTCGGTACGCACTGGGCTTACGATTTCACGATTGGCTTCGCGCAGCGCTTCGTCGGCACCAAAAAACTCAGTGCCGGCCACCAGAACGCCGGTGACGGACACGAACACGAGAAAGATGGAGGCAGGCGCACCGATCCAGCGGTGCCACTGTCGCCAGAAGGCGGGCGTGGGCATGTGGAACGTCGAGGGGTGAAGGCGCGAACGGGCATGTGAATCGCTGCGAATATCGCGAGAGAGTCATTGCTGGGCTAGCCTGCGGCGGGCTGAGGAATGAGCAGGTGCAGGGGTGAGCGTTGGAGGGGTGAGCAGTGAGGGTAGAGCAAACCCTCTGCCCTCACCGCTCACCCCTCCAGCGCTCAACCCTTTAGTTGCTCACCCCTCCAATGTTGTTGCTCACCCCTCCAGCCTGTCGAACCGACAAGGGCGCGACGCGTTGAGTATCTTCCGGGTATCCACCTCGACTCGAACGGAGGACACGATGGGCATTTCCTATGGCGCGACGCTGGCACCGGAACGCACCGGTGCAGACCGTGCGATTTTGGTGCGCCGCACCTATTCGCTGGTGCTGGTTGGTGTGCTGCTGAC
>JANMRE010000134.1:0-18465 GCA_031370885.1 Gemmatimonadaceae bacterium | reverse complement strand
GTTGAAGCGCACGATGCACGGGCCCATGTGGCATGGGCCCAGTGTGTGCGAAGCCGTGGGCGACCTCACGGCAACGCACGCCGCGTCGTACCCGGTTCAGCACGCGCACTCGGTGTGGGAGCTGACACTGCACATCGCGGCCTGGGCGGAAATCGTACGGGCGCGTTTGTGTGGCACGCCCTGGCGAACGCCCAGCGACGTGGAGGACTTCCCGCTGCCGGACGCGACCGGTGGTGTCGAAGCGTGGATGGCGGCGCAGCAGCGTGCGATCGTCGCGTACGAGTCGCTGGCGACCGAGGTGATGTCGCGCCCGGCCGCGTCACTCGATGACCTTGTGATACATCAGACGTACACTGCAGTGGAGATGCTCCACGGGGTGGTGGAGCACGGCGTCTACCACGCAGGGCAAATTATTCTGCTGCGACGCATCATTCAGGCTGATGCGCGCCGTCAGCCGCCAAACGTGGGTGTAACATCGAGATTGTGGAACAGGAACGCGTAGACATCGGCCGTTTCGGCAATGTTCTTGGCGAGCGAGGAGCTGCCGTGTCCCGACTGCGTTTCGATGCGAATAAGCACCGGACTGCGGCCACCATGGGCCTCTTGCAGCCTCGCCGCGAACTTGAACGAGTGCGCCGGGACCACGCGATCGTCGTGATCTCCCGTGGTGAGCAGCGTGGCGGGATAGTCCACGCCGTCGCGCAGGTTGTGCAGTGGCGAGTAGGCCGCGAGATACCGAAATTCGTCGGGGTCGTCGCTGGAGCCGTAGTCGGCGATCCAATTCCAGCCAATGGTGAACTGGTGAAAGCGGAGCATATCCAGAACACCCACCGACGGGAGCGCCACGCGCGCCAACTCCGGGCGCTGCGTCATGATGGCGCCGACCAACAATCCGCCGTTCGATCCACCCTGAATCGCCAGTCGCTCCGACCGCGTGTACTGGTGTTTGATCAGCCACTCCGCGACGGCGATCCCGTCGTCGAAGACGTTCTGCTTGCGGGTCTTCATGCCCGCGCGATGCCAGTCCTCGCCGTACTCGCCGCCGCCGCGCAAGTTCGCCTGCACGTACACGCCGCCCTGTTCGAGAAACGCCACCCGTAGTGCGCTGAACGCCGGGGGCAGGGAAACGTTGAATCCGCCGTAGCCATAGAGGAGCGTGGGGTTGTTGCCGTCCAGCACCAATCCCTTCCTGGCCACGATGAACGCCGGAATGCGCGTGCCATCCTTGCTGGTCACAAACACCTGACGGGTCTCGAATCGCGACGGGTCAAACGGCAACGTCACAGGATGCGTCTGCACACTGTGTCCACTCGCGATGTCGTAGCGATACACGGTGGCGGGCGCAGTAAACGACGTGAACGTATAGTAGACCGATGTCGTATCGCGCTCGCCCTGAAACCCAACGGCGGTACCGACACCGGGCAGCGCGATCTCGCGCTCCAGCGCTCCGTCAATTGCATACACCGAAACTCGCGACGTGACGTTATGGAGCGACGTCACGAAAATCCGACCACCGGCCACCGTCACACTGTCGATAGGATCGACGCCCTCGCTGACGATCGTCTTCCAGTTCGCTTCGTTGGCTGATGCCGGATCACCCGGATCAATCAGGACAACGCGGCGGTTTGGCGCACGGCGGTTCGTGAGCACGACCAATGCGTTGCCCACGTTCTCGATGACGTGCATCTCGTCATCGAAGTCGGTCCACACTGGAACGAAGGTGCTGTCCGGTTGGCGCAGATCCATCACGGCCACGGCATTGCCGTCCTTGCCTTGGCCGCGATCGCTCACCGTGAGCACCGCAAAGCGCTCGTCTTCGGTGGTGGTGACCTGATGAAAGCGCTGCGGGTGAGCGGCGTCGCGATACACCATCCGATCGTCCGACTGCGGCGTGCCGATCACATGAAAAAACACCTGATGATCTTCGTTCTTCGACGAGTACGCCGTTGCCGCATTACCGGGACCTGGATACCGGCTGTAGAAAAATCCATCGCCGAACCAGGCGATGGACGAGACCTTCACCCAGTCGATTCGGTCCGCCAGGTCGAGTCGCGTAGCGAGATTCATGACGCGGATTTGCTGCCAATCAGAACCAGACTGGCTGATCATGTACGCGATGCGGGTCCCGGCCCCGTCAAACGTGAAACTGGCGACACGGGTGGTGCCATCAGCGGACAGGCGGTTGGGGTCGAGCAGCAGCTGCGGCTCGCCGGTTTCTCCCGCCTGCAGAAAATACACGGCCTGATTCTGCAGTCCGTCGTTCCGGCTGAACAGACGCCACTCGCGTCGCACGTCGGGCGCGGAGATGCGGCGATAGTTTGCCAGGTCCGTCAGGCGGGCCTTCAGGACATGCCGATAGGGGATTCGGTCGAGGTACCGCGAGGTGACGACGTTCTGCGCCGCTACCCAGGCCTCAGTTTCACCCGACGTATCATCCTCGAGCCACCGATACGGATCGGCCACCGGTACCCCGTGATACAGGTCCACATGGTCTACCCGTCGGGTTGTGGGGTAGGCCACGGGGGAATTCCGGGGAACGTGGGTAGCCGGGAGCGAGGGCATTGCGTCGTGCGAAGGGTGAGGTGAAAGGAGTCTGCGGCATCCCTAAGCATCGGCATTGGGCGCCAAATCCGAAATGGCACACTAGCGTAATGGCAAGAATCGTCGCTATAATTCCAAGCTCTGCCGGAATATTGGCGGATCACAGCAGGGCTTCCCGGGGCCCGGAGCGGTTCGCCGTCTCCAGCGCTCTGGCGGCGATGCCATGTCGGCTCCGGACGGGAGAATTCGCTCCTGCATCCGCGTCACGGCCTCTCGCGATGGCCGCAGTCGGCTGTTCCGACTGATCGGCTTTGACGGCACCCAACACCGGGCTGACCATGCGGCCCCGGAGTGACATATGCATCCGTTCATCGAAACGCAGAAAGAATGGCTGAAAACCAATATCCCGCCATTCCGCCCGGGTGATACCGTGCGCGTGAACGTCCGCGTCAAGGAAGGTGAGAAAGAGCGCGTTCAGGCGTTCGAAGGCGTGTGCATTGCGCGTCGCGGCGGCGGCGTCAGTGAGACCTTCACGGTGCGCAAAATCTCCAACGGGGTGGGTGTTGAGCGCATTTTTCCGCTGCACAGCCCCATGATCGCGGATATCGTCGTGGTGCGCCGTGGTGCCGTGCGTCGCGCCAAGTTGTACTACTTGCGTGACGTGGTGGGCAAGGCCGCGCGCATCAAGGAGCGCAAGGTCAACCGCGTCACCCCGGGCAAGTAACCCGCCAGCCGGTCGGCCACTAGCGTCCGCGAGCGCGGCATGGCGCGCTGGAGTCCGATCGAACGCGTGCTACGCAATCAATTCGGACCGCACATTGCGGGTGTCGACGAAGTTGGACGGGGCCCACTGGCGGGCCCCGTTGTCGCATGCGTCATCGTCATGCCGCATACCCAACGGGCCATTGCCGGCGTCAACGATTCCAAGCAGTTGACCGCAGCCGTGCGCGAACGACTAGCGGTGCTGATTCAGGCGCGGGCGTTGGTGGTTTCGTTGGGTGCAGCGTCGGCGCGCGAAGTCGACCGGTTGAACATCCACCACGCCACGATACTGGCGATGCAGCGCGCGCTGTCCCGCGTTGCCGTTCGGTTGGGCCACCCACCCGACCATATTCTCGTTGACGGCAATCGGCTCCGCACCCTGGGCTATCCGCACACGGCGGTTGTGAAGGGCGACGCCAAGTGCTATGCCATTGCCTGCGCGTCCATCATCGCCAAAGTCACGCGTGACCGACTCATGCGTCGCCTGGCCGAACGGTACGCGGGCTACGCGTGGGAGCGGAACGTGGGGTACGCCACGCCGCAACACCTGGCGGCGCTGGCGGAGCAGGGGCTCACTCCCCATCATCGTCGGAGCTTCTGTCTCGATACACAGATCACGCTCCACGACCTGTTGTAGTCACAGTTGTCACCTCTTTCCGGTTTGCCACTCATGACTGTTCCCCCCACGTCTGTCTTTCGCCCCGGTTTGCTTGACGGCCAGGTTGCGCTGGTTACCGGAGGCGGAACGGGAATCGGTTTCGGAATTTCGACGCTGCTGGCAGCGCTCGGGGCGCATGTCGTGATTGCCAGTCGCAAGCCGGCGCATCTCGACACGGCGTTGCGTGATCTCACCGCGGCCGGCGGCTCGGCGTCGGCGGTGCAACTGGATGTTCGCGATCCGGAGCGTGTGAAGACGACAATCGATGAGATCGTGGCGCAGCACGGACGCATCGATGTCCTGGTGAACAATGCGGCCGGCAACTTTTACGCACCCAGCGCGACGCTGTCGCCGAACGCGTGGCGCAGCGTGCTCGAAATCGATCTGTTCGGCACATTCTACTGCTCACAAGCGGTGTTTCCGCACATGGCCAGGCAGGGCGGCGGTCGGATCGTGAGCACGAGCATGACGCTGCACTATCGGGGATGGCCTCTCATGGCGCACGCGACGGCGGCGAAAGCCGGGGTCGATGCACTCACACGCACGCTGGCGGTTGAATGGGCACCGCAGCGAATTCGCGTGAACGCCATCGCGCCCGGACCGATTCCCACGGAAGGCGTGCGTAAGGCCTTCACGCCGCCTGCCGACGCTGGTGTGCCAGACGTGTTCGCGGCGACGGAACGGCACATGGCGGCATACGCGGCGAAGTCGATTCCGCTGGGTCGATGGGGCAGCCCCGACGACATTGCCAACATGGTGGCCTTCCTGGCGTCTCCGGCCGGTGACTGGATTACCGGAGCGATCTTCGTGATCGATGGCGGCGAGTGGCTCGCCAAAGCGCCGGTGTGACGCCTGGCCGTCGCCGCGGTTGGTGACGCGGCGCAATGTGTGACGCGCGTCGCAGGGGCCGACGCGCGATGTGATCGTCGTCACTCCCCGACGCGCTTACACCGGCCAGCTTCCATGGTGTCGATGGGGCCTACGCCAACCTCTGGCGTGTCTTCCGTCGCTTATCTCAACCATTGGGGAGGCTCGCATGAGAGTTATCACATATGCAGTGTCGGCAGCACTCATCGCCAGCACGCTTGGCGCGTGCGCCACGAAGGGATTTGTGCGTCGCGGGTTGGAAGATCAGCGCGCCACTCTGACAACGTCGATGAATTCGTCGATCACCCAAGAGCGTGGCGAACGGACAACCGGTGACAGTGTGCTGCGCGGTGACATCAATGGCGTGAAGGCGGATCTGGCGGCGCTTCGCACCGACCTGGCCAGCCTCAAGAACGAGTTCGGCGCGCGCATTTCGGCCGTCGAAGGTCAGGTGAAGTTCGCCATGCCCGTGCACTTCGGTTTTGACGATGCGGCCGTGCGCTCGATCGATCAGGCGGCGCTGGAGCGTTTCGCACAAGTGGCGGCCAAGCACTATCCGGGCGCGACCATCACGATTGAAGGCTTCGCCGATCCTGCGGGCAGCGCCCAGTACAACTTGCGCTTGTCGCGCGAGCGGGCAGACGCAGTGCGCGACTACCTTGTGACCAAAGGACTGGACGGCACGTTGCTCAAGACCGTTGGCTACGGCAAGACGCGTCTCGTGAAGGCCGGCGCGAAAGGCGATGCACCGGGTGCAGAACTCAACCGCCGCGTGACGTTTGTGGTCGACGCACCAGCGGAAGCCACTGTTGCCGTGTTGTCGATGCGTTGATTCGCCACTCGTTGCGCTCCCCCGGCGCGACGGTGTGGTGATCACGTGGCCGGTCCCCTCCGGGGCCGGCCACGATAGTTTCAGGAATGCCTGAGACGCGCTCGTTCGTGGAACGATTGACACGCCCGCCATTCGAGTTGCCGTCAGGTCACCTCGGGCGTGCACCGCTGCCAGCGCCATTGCGCACCTCATCGGCAATGGGTGTGCTCGATATTACCGAATGGTTCGCCGATACCAGCGGCGGAATCCGCACGTATCTCCTGCAGAAGGCGCAGTACGTCGCCGCCCGTCCCTGGCTCCGACAGATTCTGGCGGTGCCGGGTGCCCATGATGCGATTACCGAGCAGGATGGCGTCCGCCTGTACCGTCTCAAGGGCCCGCCCATCCCCCGCCAACCGCCGTATCGCTTTATGTTCGCGACGCGCAGCGTGGCGAGGATTGTTCGACACGAGCGTCCGGACGTCATTGAGATCGGAAGCTCGTTCATGGTCCCGTGGATTGTGCGGCAGGCAACGCGGGATCTGGATGTTCCCCTGGTGTGCTTTTATCACAGCAACGTGCCCCGCCTGTTCGCACCAACGGCCCGATCGCACGGTGCAGCGCGCCGGGCCGTCTATCGCGCGTCGTGGCAGTATATGCGAACACTCGATCGCCTGTTTGCGTTGACAATCGTTACCTCGGATTACTCGGCGAATGATCTGGCGCGGGAAGGCATCACGCGCGTGGCCAAGGTGCCATTGGGGGTAGACCTCGAGTGCTTCACGCCAACGCGTGGGGTACATGCCGATGCTACGCGCCGACGGTTTGGACTGCCGAGTGGCGTCCTGGCAGGGTTTGTCGGCAGACTGGCGCGTGAAAAGGAACTGATGGTGCTGATGGACGCGTGGGCGATCGTCGAACGGCGCACCGGCGCGCGCCTCGCGTTGGTGGGTGCCGGACCAATGGAGGCGGCACTGCGAACACATCGCTATGGGTCGCGTGTGACCTTTGTGCCGTTCCAGTCCGATCGCGACACGCTGGCGAATGTGTTGGCCGCGTTCGATCTGTACGTAGCGCCCGGCCGCATTGAGACGTTCGGACTGTCGTCACTTGAGGCGCTGGCCAGTGGAACGCCCGTGTTGTCGGCCGATCAGGGTGGCGTTGCTGAGCAGGTGATCGCCAGTGGCGCTGGCCGCACCTTCCGCTCGGGTGAAACGGAGTCACTGGCGGCTGAAGCGGAGCACATACTGAACGACGATCTGCCGGCACTCGGGCGGCGGGGGCGAGCGTATGCGGAACACCACCACGCGTGGGATGTCGTGTTCGATCGACTGTTTGACGTCTATCGAGACCTATTGCAGGCGCGCGTGCCGCGAGGAGAATGACCGTGGGTTCGTCGGTCACCACCGCTGTGTCGTCGCGTCGACTGCTCGTCACGATTCATGATGTCACACCGGCGTTTGAGGCACCGGTGCGCGTGCTGTGGCAACTCTGTCGCGCGCAGGGTATCACGCCAGGGCTGCTGGTCGTTCCCGATTGGCATGGCGAGTGGCCCATCGAACGGTATCCGCATTTCATGGACTGGGTTCGCGCGCGATCGCGCGACGGGGCGGAAATCATTCTGCACGGCGAGCGACATGACGAAGTTGGACTGCCTCGCGCGTGGCGCGATACCGTACGCGCGCTGGGTCGCACGGACCGGGAAGGGGAGTTTCTGACGCTCGATGGTGACTCGGCGCGCCGACGCGTCACGCGCGGTCTGGCGCGACTCGCCGATCAGCAATTGATGCCGGTTGGATTCATTCCGCCCGCGTGGCTGGCTGGAGCGGTCACGCACGATGTCGTGCGCGCGTCGGGTCTCGCGTTCAGCGAGGATGCGACCGCGGTGCGGTTGCATGCGCGCGGTGAGCGTGTGCGGGCGCCGGCGCTCCGTTGGAGCGGACGCACCACGCTGCGCGCCTGGGGATCACACGTTGTGGCCAGCGTGCGCTGGCGTACCTGGCAACAGGAGCCGCTGCTGCGGCTGGCCTTGCATCCGCAGGACCTCACCCATCCCGTGGTCGCGGCGTCGGTCAAGCGCGACATCGCACGCTGGGCGCGGGCGCGAACCGTGATCCGTTACGACGAATTGTGAGTACGGTTCCCTCAGTGTCCGACGCGTCATCACTGCGCCTGGCCGTGTTTACAGACACGTTCCCGCCGCAGGTGAACGGCGTGGCGCGCACACTGGAGCGACTGGTCGCAGCGGTACACGCACGGGGCGGCGCGGCGCGCATCTTCACGGTCGACGATCCGGCGTGTGTGGCCACACCACAGGTGTGTCGGTACCCCAGTGTCCCGTTCTGGGCGTACGATCACTTGCGCCTGGCATGGCCGTCGCATCGGCGTGTGCGCGCTGACGTGGAGGCGTTTGCGCCAACCCTGATTCACGCGGCGACCGAATTCGGAGTCGGACTGGCCGGACGTCGGGTCGCGCGCGCACTCGACGTCCCCTTCGTGTCGTCGTATCACACGAGTTTTTCTGCGTACGCCACGCACTACCGACTCGGCGCACTCGCCGCACCCGGTTGGTCGTTCATGCGGTGGTTTCATAACGGCGGGTTGCGCACGTATTGTCCGACACAGGCGATTGTCGATGAAGTCACTGGCCACGGCTTCACGAACACGGCCGTGTGGTCGCGTGGTGTGGACGCGTCGCGATTCAATCCCTGCTTTCGTTCGACCGCACTGCGGGCGCGCCTGAACGCGGATGACGACACGTTGGTCATCGCTTATGTGGGCCGACTGGCGGCTGAAAAGGGGCTGGACACAGGCCTGGAGGCGGTGCGACTGGTGGACCGTGCGCGGCCGGGTTTGGTGCGCTTCATGGCGGTTGGCGACGGGCCATACGCCGCCGCCGTGCGTGATCGCGCGATACCGGGGAGTTGGCTCCCCGGCCAGTTGGTCGGCGACGCCCTGAGCGAGGCCTACGCATCGGCCGACCTGTTTCTCTTTCCATCCACCACGGACACCTTCGGGAACGTGTTGCTGGAAGCCATGGCGTCAGGTCTGCCCGTTGTGGGCGCGGATGTTGGGCCAACCAGAGAGCAACTGCTGCCCGATCGTGGATGGGTGGTGCCGCCGGCCGACGCAGGCGCGTTCGCCGCAACCCTGATCGCGATCGTGGATGATCGAGGGTGTCTGGCCCGTGCGCGACGTGCGTCGTTGGCCTTTGCCGCGAGCAAGCGCTGGGATGTGGTGTGGGATGCGCTTGTCAGCGACTATCTGCGGCTGCACCGGTCGTAGGTGCCATTGGCGTAGCACGCGGTCGCGATAGCGGTGTTGCACCCCTTCGGCTTTGGCAATACCCTGCTAAATTCCGGTTTCGCCGCAGGCGGTTTGCGGCTTGCTCCGGTAGCTCAGTTGGTAGAGCAGCGGCCTTTTAAGCCGTAGGTCCTGGGTTCGAGTCCCAGCCGGGGCACTGTTAACTTTCGGCATGCGATTCCGCATTCCATTTCCCGTTGGCGCGCGACCTGTATTGGTCGTACTTGCCGCCCTTGCCGTGCCGCGCACGGCCACCGCCCAGTTCCTCGGAAAATCGTCACCACCGGTTGTTGGCGTTACGGCGTCAACCGTCTCGTCGGCGTCGCCGCGGGCGTCATTATTGGAATTCCAGCGTCTGGCCAAGGCGCAGGATTGGGTCGATGCGGCAGCATACCTGGCCGTTTCGTCGGCCAACCGCGATCAGGCGTTGGTTCTGGCGCGACGACTCAAAGTCGTACTCGATCAGCGGCTGGCACTCGATCCGGTCAGTGTCTCGCCGCTCGCGACGGGTGATACCACCGATGGCGACCTGCTCGGTGATCGCATTGGTCTGATCGCGGGCCCCGGAGGCCGCGAAGATCCGGTTCGACTGGTGCGCGCGACGGGTGATGGAAGAACGCGGTGGGTATTTTCTCTCGCCACCGTTTCGGCCGTGAACGCCTGGTACGAAAACCTTGGGGCTCCGTGGCTGCGAGACCGGCTGCCGGAAACACTTATGCGCGAAGGGCCGTGGCATGTGTTCTACTGGCAGTGGATCGGCCTGGCCTTCGCGCTGCCCGCCCTCATGCTGCTGTCGTGGTTGGTGGGCGGTACGCTGCGCCGGTTGCTCACACGCGCTGCTGCGCAAACAACTTCCGACTGGGACGATCTGCTAATTGAACATTTGCGCGGACCGTTCCGATTGTGGATCAGTGCGCTGGCCGCGCGGCCGCTGCTGGGTGTGCTGGAGCTCAATGCGCGGCTCTCCGAGTTTGTGGCGGACGCCTCGCGCGGCCTGGTGCTGTTGTCGTTGTTCTGGGGTCTGCTGCGGGTCATCAAACTGGCGCAGCATCGCATGGAGAACACGGCGTGGGAAACAGGACACGGCGCCCAGGCCCGCACCCTCGTGCCACTCCTTGGGAACTTCCTGCGCATCACATTGGCCATTGTTGCGTTGCTCGTGGCGCTCGCGCAATTCGGCTATCCGGTTGGTACGCTGCTCGCGGGACTGGGTATCGGCGGCATCGCGGTCGCGCTCGCTGCGCAGAAAACGGTGGAACATCTGTTTGGTTCGGTGTCACTCGCCGCCGATCGGGCATTCCGCGTGGGCGACTGGGTGCGGGCCGGCACCACCGAGGGCACCATCGAGCGCATCGGTCTGCGATCCACCAGTTTTCGGACCAACGACCGGACGGTGGTGCGCATCCCCAATGGACGACTGGCCGACGAACGGATCGAGACATTCGGCGAGCGCGACCGGATGCTGCTGCGGACCGACATCGATCTCACATACGGCACGTCGCCGACGGTCATTGATCGGATCCGCAATGAACTCGAGGCCTTGCTGCGCGCGCATGAACTGATCTGGCCTGATGCCGTGCGGGTGCACGTGGTGGCCTTTACCGATTCGGCCATCCGGATCAAGGTCCTCGCGTGGTTTCAAACGCACGAGTGGAGCGACTTCCTCATGATCCGTCATCATCTGCTGCTGGAATTCATGAATGTCGTCGAGCGCAATGGATCGAGTTTTGCATTTCCATCCCGTACGGTCTATCACGTCACCGACAGTGGCGCAACGTCGCCCACGTCGCCGCTGGCCGGACCGACCGCCGATTGATGCACGCGCGCCTGTTCTCGGTGCTGCCAATGATTGCGCAGGCGACGCTGGGAAGTCCGCCGCCAGCGCTCTTGGTTTCCGAACTCGCGGCCACCCTGCTGCAGGGCGTCATCACGGTTGGCCTCGCGGCCTTGTGCGCGCATCTGTATGTGCGGTATCAGCGGCCGTGGTTTGGATGGTTTGCCGTGGCGTGGAGCATGTACGTTGCGCGCTTGCTGTGCATCCTGAGCTTTTTGCTCACCAACCAGCGTGTCTGGCTGTACCTGCATCAAGTCACAACCGGTTGGACGGCGTTGGTGTTGTTGTGGGCAGCGATGGTGTTCCTGCGACAGCCACCAACGCGACCGCGTTATTTGCTCTACGCGATTTTTCCGCCCGTGTGGTCGTACATCGCGATCTATCGCCTCGATCATTTCCTCTGGGCGGCGCTCCCTGCCGTGCTGTTCCTCAGTGGCGCCACGGCGTGGACCGGGTGGGTGTTCTGGCGTCATCACCGTATTGTCTCGTCGACCGGCGCCCAGGTTCTGGCGATCGCGTTTTTCGCCTGGGGATTGCATCATCTCGACTATCCCATTCTGCGCGCGCAGGGCGCGTGGACGCCGTGGGGATACTATCTCGACATTTGCTTCGAACTGCTGGTGGGTGCAGGACTCGTGTTGCTGGTGCTCGACGATCTGGGGCGCGGCGTGCGCGCGCTGTCCGCCCTGTCCGGCGACCTGCAGCGACATGATGCGCAGCTCGATCCGATGGACCTGCTGCTCTCGCGTCCGCTCACTCTGCCCGGTGTGCGCGGCAGTGCCATGTTCCTGTTTGACGGCGAGACGTCGCGCGGCCGGTTTGTGCGGGGCGCTGGCAGTTGCGCGCACTGGCAGGATACCACGCCGCACGAGGCGCTGGCTGATGCGTTGGCGCACATGCGACTCACGCGACGCCCTCAGATGGTGGCCTCCACGCACGCGATTCCGTTCATTGCCGCGTTGCCGATCTCGGCCGCCAACCGACTCACCGGTGCACTGGTAATGGCGGGCGACGTGCGCAATCCGTTTACGGCGCTCGACGACGATTTCCTGCTGGCGCTGGGCCAACAGGTGGGCGCCGCACTCGAACAGTTCGATCTCGACGGCGAGTTGGCTGCGCGCACCTCGGCGCTGGAGCGGCTGTCGGCACGCATGGTGCGACAACATGAGGACGAACGCCGTCGACTGTCGCGTGAGTTGCATGATGAAACCGCGCAGGTGTTCTCCGCAGTCAAGATGCAGCTCGAGTCGCTGCGCACGTCACTGGTGCCCACGGCATCGGCGCGACTTGATCGCTTGCTCGCGCTGGTGGATCAGGGCATCGCCAGTATTCGACAGGTGACCAGTGATCTTCGTCCGTCGCTGCTGGACGACCTGGGCCTGGTGCCGGCGTTGCGCTCATTGGTTGCCGACTTCACGGAACGGAGTGGACTGCGGGCCACGCTGACGTCTCCCGACGACGTGCCAACGCTCGCACCCGACGCCGAACTCGCGCTCTTTCGCGCGCTGCAGGAAGCGCTGTCAAACGTAGCGCGACACGCCGGCGGCCACGTGGTGGCAGTGGAGTTGGCGGTGGCGGACGATCAGCTTACCATCATCGTGCGCGACGATGGTCGAGGCTTTCCCCTCACCACTGCGGGACGCGTGCGCGAGACCGAAGGGCGCATGGGATTGACGGGGATGCGGGAGCGGCTGCACGCCGTTGGCGGTACGCTGGCGCTGCGCAACGCGGCGTCGGGCGCGGAGGTGACGCTGCGTCTGCCACTCTTGGCGGGAGCAATGGTATGACAACCATTCGGATTCTGGTGGCGGACGATCACGCACTGGTTCGCGAGGGCATTCGACTTGTGCTCGATGCGGAACCCGAGTTCGAGGTCGTGGCGGAGGCCGCGAACGGCCGCCAGGCGGTTGATCTGGCGCTGATCCATCGCCCCGATGTGGTGGTGCTCGACATCACCATGCCGGAAGAAACCGGATTGTCGGCGGCCGCGAGACTGCGCGACCTGCTGCCATCGGCGTGGGTGTTGCTGTTGAGCATGCACGATCAGACGGAGTATGTCCGGGAGGGCATTCGGATCGGCACGCGTGGCTACATCCTGAAGGACAGTGCGGGCGCCGAACTGCGCGCGGCGATTCGGACGGTGCATGCCGGCGGCACCTTCTTCAGTCCGGCGGTTGTGAAACGACTGAACACGCTGACCGTGGAACAGGCACCCGGGGCCACGGCGCTGCTGGATGCACTCACGCCGCGCGAGCGCGACGTGTTGGACGGTGTTGCGCGGGGACTCACCAACAAGGCAATCGCCGCGCAGCTTGGCATCAGTCACCGAACCGTGGAAGCTCATCGCGAGAGTCTTATGAAGAAACTCGAAATTCACAACGTGGCCGGGTTGACGCGATTCGCGCTCGGGGTCGGGCTGACGGGGACTGCAGGATGACGCATCGGTGGTGGCCGGTGATGTTCGCGGGCAGCCTGCTGGTGACGGCGCCCGCGCTGCACGCACAGCGCGCGATCGGACCCGCCGACCGTTTTCCGTATCAGCCGGGCATTGACGTGCAGCACTACGATGTCGCGCTAACGCTCCCCGCGCACGGCACGGACGTTCGCGCCACGGCAACGCTGCGCGTTGATCGGTCGCGCACCATCGATACGCTCCGTCTCGATCTGATCGCGCTGTCGGTGGATGCGGTCACGGTGAACGGCCGAACGCGCGACGTCGTGCGCGACAGCGTGGCCATTCGCATTCCATTGCTCGCACGAGACGGCACACGACTGCGGGTGGACGTCCAGTATCATGGCGCACCTGCGGACGGACTGATCATCCGCGAGGACTCCCTCCGCGGCTGGAGTGCGTTCGGCGACAACTGGCCCAATCGCGCGCGGTATTGGATTCCCACGGTTGATCATCCCAGCGACAAGGCCACCGTGAGTTGGCGCGTCACCGCCCCGCTGGGCCGAACGGTGGTGGCCAACGGCACACGGGTGGACGGCGCGATGGCGGTAACTCATCGCGATGGCAGCAAATGGGTGACGACGCGGTTTCACCTGATGCAACCGATCCCCACGTACCTGATGGTGGTCGGCGCGGCGAACCTTTATGAGACGTCGCTAGGTCGCACGGCGTGCGGCGCTGCCGTGGGAGGACGCTGCGTGCCGCAATCGGTGTTTACCTTCCGCCCCGAAACCCCGAACATGCCAGGCAGTTTTCGGGAGGCGGGACCCATCGTGTCGACGTTTGCGTCGCTGGTGGGCCCATTCGTGTACACTCGGTTGTCGCACGTGCAATCGGCGACGCGCTTTGGCGGGATGGAGAACGCCACCGCGATCTTCTACTCCGACCAGGCGTTTCGCGACAACGCCGTTGGCGTTGGTCTGATCGCGCACGAAACGGCCCATCAATGGTTTGGCAACGCGGTCACGCCGCGACGCTGGGCCGATCTCTGGCTGTCGGAAGGGGTCTCGACCTATCTCGCCGCCGTGTACACGCAGCGGTCGCGCGGTGACTCGGCGTTTCAGGTGGAACTGCAGCGCCTGCGCCGCGAGATCATCGCCGCGCCGGTCGTGGCGCAACGTCCGGTCGTGGATTCCGTTGGTGGCGAGGCGCCACTCACGATGCTCAATGCGAACAGTTATCAGAAGGGCGGCTTCGTGTTGCACATGCTGCGAGCGCACATCGGAGACGGCGCGTTTTTCGGGGCGCTGCGCGACTATCAGAGGCAGCACCGTCATGGCACGGCCGTCACCGACGACTTACGTCGCGCCTTTGAACACCGGTCGGGCAGCACGCTCGAGTCGTACTTTGACCAGTGGCTGCATCGCCCTGGCTGGGCCGATCTGACTGTGTCGTGGGTCTGGAATGCCGCAACCGCCTCGGTGGTCATGCAGATCGTGCAGGGCACCCGTTTTCCACCATACGCGGTGACGCTGACCCTGTTGCTGCGCGATCTCGAGGGACACGAGCGGATCGTGCACACGACCCTCGCTCCGGTGACGTCGCAGCAGGTGATTGTACCGGTGCCAGGTATGCGCGAGGTGACCGACGTGATTGCCGACCCGAAGGTGGAACTGCTTGGCAACGTGACCGTGCTGCGCGCCATGCCCTGACCGTCTCGCCGTCTTCGTTCGGACATCGCACCGGCGGCGCCGCTGGCGATTCGGTGACGGAGGTCACGTACGGTTCGTGAGCGAGTGACGTGTCGATTGTGGGGGTCGTCAGCTTTCAGGACACTGCGTCAGTCTTCCTCCCTCACGCACCGTACGCCGCATGGTTTTGCCGGCCGGATTCTCGCCATCCTCGCTCGACGGCAGCATCGAGCAACTCGAGTCGACCGTGCGCTTGCGCTTGGTGGACTGCCGTGTGGAGCATGCCCGGGGCGCGGTCACGCGTGCCATCGTGGAGTGTGATGGGCCGGCTGCGGGACAGCGCACTGTGGGCCGCCAGGAAGGCTCCACGTGCCCCGGCGGCGACCTTCGACTGGCAGCCTTGGCCACGCTCGACGCGGTGTCGCAGGCCACTGGTGCGGCACTGAAGCTCGAGCTCATTGGGGTCAAACTGCTCCGTGCGTTTGACACCACCATTGTGGTGGTGGCGGTCATCGCGCACCACGACGGAAAGACGGTGCGTATTGTGGGCTCCGCGCTCGCCGAGGGCGACGTGCTGGGCTCGACGGCGCGAGCCACCATGCACGCGATCAACCGGATTGCCTCGCCATTGCTCACACGCCCTACGGCGTAAGCGCAGCGCGACACAGTGTGGACTGTCGCGATTCGACATCAACGCAGGGTGTGGCCGCCCCGATCCGAGGGATGTGACGCGGATTCCACGCGGCAGTGTCGGAGAGTGCCGAACACCAGTAGCTTCTGACCGTGCACCGTTCACAACGACCTTTTCGATACATCCTGGCGATGCTGCTGGGTGCATCCGCGTGTCGTACCCACCGTGTTGCACCGGAAGTAGCGCCGGTGCCATCGACGACGCCGTCGGCCATTGTTGGTGCTGCGCCCATCGTACGCGCACCGAACAACATTGTGGCGCCTCGACCCGTAGCTCCGCCGGTTGCGACCGGCGACGATCTCGCGCGCACGCTCATCTCAGTGTTTGGCGACACGCTGGCGCCGGTGTTATTGGACGCGGCGAATCGTGCCGGCGATGACCCCGTGTGGGACCTGGATGTCCGGTCGTACGAGACGCAGACGCGTGTCGCGCACTACGTCCAGCTGTTCTCAACCAGCGGCCGGGATCGATTTGCTGCGCGCCTGTCTCGTGGCTCGCGCTATGAGCCAATGATTCGCGCGAAGCTGCGCGCGAGCGGCATGCCGGAAGACCTGACCTATCTGGCGCTGATCGAGAGTGGGTACGACCCGCATGCCTATTCGCGCGCGGCGGCGGTAGGGATGTGGCAGTTCATGAGCGGAACCGCCCGGGATGTCGGGTTACGGGTGGATTGGTGGATGGATGAGCGTCGCGACCCGGTACGCTCCACCGACGCGGCCATTCGATTTCTCGGTATCCTGCAGCGTCAGTTCGGTTCGCTGTACCTGGCGGCCGCTGCGTACAACGGCGGACCGGGACGCGTGGCGCGCGGCCTGACCCGCTTCGCCGGCGAAATGGAGGGCAGTGAAGGGGACGACCGCTTCTTCGCGCTGGCCGAACAGGACTACCTGCGCGCCGAAACGAAAAACTATGTGCCGCAACTGATCGCCGCCGCGCTGGTCGCGAAAATGCCGGCGCGCTACGGGCTGTCGATCGATTCAACGGCACCGCTGTCGTACGACTCTCTGCGTGTCGACGCGGGGACGAGCATGGCCTCGGTCGCGAGCGCCGGTGGTGTGAGCAGCGCAACGATGAAGGACTTGAACCCTGCCATCCTGCGGGGTATCACCCCGCCCGATGTTTCCGTCTGGGTGAAAGTGCCCAGTGGAAGCGGCGAGCGAACTGCGGCGGCGCTCGACGGGTTGTCGTCCGACGAACGACGTGGATTCCGCACGGTGCGCGTCGACGGGTCCACATCCGCGACCACGAAGTTCGCGGATCGGGAAGGGCTTACCGTCAAGCAACTGCGGTGGTTCAATCCAACGCTCAAGACCACGCGCAGTGGTAAACTGATCGCTGGACAGCTCGTGCGCATTCCCGAGCGGGCGGTGTTTGCGTTCGCGCGTGACCTCCCCGACCCGTCGATCGAACGGTATGGCGGCGATCGCGCGCGTGCCCTCACGCGGAGTGGCTATCACGTGGTGCGTCGCGGTGAAACACTGGGCGGTATCGCAAAACGATATGGCATGAGCGTTTCACGTCTGCGCTCATTGAACGGTCTGCGCGGCACGCGGCTGATCGCCGGTCAGACCCTTCGGGTTGTCGCCACCCGAGTGTCCACGACAACGTCGAGTGCCAAGAAGGCGAGTGCCAGGAAGGCCAGCGTCAAGAAGGCGAGCGCCAAGAAGTCGGGTGCCAAGAAGCCGGCGGTGAAGAAGTCGACCGTGAAGAAGCAGACCGCTAAAACGTCAACGGCCGCCAAGAGAAAAACGGCGGCGAAACCATAGAAGGTTTCGCCGCCGCGCGCTGCGGGATGGGTGGGCGATTCAGTCGAGAACGCCCCGGCCCCGGTATCCGCGCATGACCAGACGCTCGTAACCGTTGGCGGGATCCATCCCCATACTCAGCGCGTTTTGCACGGCCACCGGTCCACGGTTATAGACCAGCAGCGCCAGCTTGAGATTGCCCTTCTGCTCGCGAATCAGCGCGCGGAGATACTTGAAGCCGATGCGAAGGTTGATGTCGGGATCGAGCAACTGCTCGCGGGTGACGTTTGGCTCGAACTCGCGCGCCGTCCCCAGCATCAACTGGGTGAGTCCCACGGCGCCCACAGAACTCAACGCCCGGGTTTCGAACACGCTCTCGACCCGAACCACCCGGAACGCCAGCTCAGGTTCAAGACCGGCGGTCACTGCCGCGTCGTACACCCGCCGCGCCAGATCCGGTTTGATACGATAGCGCGTGGAGTACGTGTAGATGCGGTGCCAGCGACTGAGCGATTCCCGGCGTTCGACTTCCTGCGGGTCGATACCGAACGGCAACGACGGGGTTTTCGTGGCCTTGCGCTTGAGGACCTCGCCGGCTGGGCGCCACGACGGTTGAAATGGCAGACTGGCGCTGGCCCGCGGGCTGGATGCCAGGCGAGCCGCCGTCGCAGGGCCGGGAGCGCTGTCAGTGGTCTTCGCGGTGACCGTCTCGGCGCGCTCCGGGGTGAACAGTGCCGCCGCGCTGAACACGGCGGTAGCCGCCACCGCAACCCGGGTTAGTCGGCGTTTTGCGTAACGGCGATGCATGCGTTGCCGTCGCGCCGCCGCGTCCAAGCTCAATCGTCCATCAAGTGGATCAGGTACTGTATTCATCACGTCCTCCGTCCAAATCGTCAGGTCAGTCAGGGATCGCTGATGAAATCCCCCTTCGTGCCGCCGCGCTTTTCGCGCAGCACGATATCGGAAATCACCATCGTCCGATCGATCGCCTTTGCCATGTCGTACACGGCCAGCAACGCCACGGAAACAGCGGTCAACGCCTCCATCTCCACCCCAGTCTGCGCGGCGGTTCTGGCAAATCCCTCGACCCGGAGGCCAGGCAGGGACTCATCGAGGTTAACCAGAACCTCTACCCCGGACAACGGCAAAGGGTGGCAGAGCGGAATGAGG
>JANMRE010000416.1:0-3085 GCA_031370885.1 Gemmatimonadaceae bacterium | reverse complement strand
CCGGTCCACCCACGACGCGCCCGTGCTTCGCAGCTCCTGAATTGCTCATGCCACATGATTCCCTCCTCAGAGATTGAGACGATATATCGTGCGATAGTGCTAACGATATATCGTACGATAGTACTTTAGATATATCGTGTCAAGTTGGTGTCGACAGCTACGTCGCGGGAGCCGTTGTCTCCCGCATAAGCATTTCACAGGCGGGAGGCATCAAAGAGGTGCACGATTTCGCCCTTGTGACGCGTCCCCCATAACGGGTTTACTCCATGCCGATCGCTCACCTTTTGGCTGTCTTCTCGCTTGCGTGCATGGACGTCTCCCGTCTCCCCTCTCCCTTCTCCCGTCTTCTCTATTCGGCGGCGCCCATGAGCGCCCCTCGAATGGCACACACCGCCACGCTGCTACCTGATGGCCGGGTGTTGGTGGCGGGTGGATTCACCAGTGAAGAAAGCGCGGCACAAAGTGCGGAGGTTTACGAGCCCGGAGCCGGGCGCTTCTCGCCGCTGCCTCGCATGGTCACCGTGCGGCACAGCCACACTGCGACGGTGCTTCCAAACGGCAAGGTATTGATCGTCGGTGGCTATTCCGGCGGGTCTACAACCACGGCCGCGGCCGAACTGTTTGACCCGGTGACCGATACAGTCACGCCAACCGGATCGCTCGTGTCCGCCCGCGCCGGGCACGTTGCCGTCCTGCTCGGCAACGGCAAGGTGCTCATTGCCGGTGGGGTAGGGCCGGGGTGGAGCTTTCTCGCGACTGCCGAGTTGTATGATCCGGCCACCGGACGATTTTCGCCGACCAGCAACATGACGGTTGCGCGCGAGAGTCACATCGCGGTGCGGCTTCAGGATGGTCGCGTCCTGATTGCGGGCGGACACCGGGATCGGCGCGCCGACATCACGCTGTATGCGTCGGCGGAGACGTACGACCCGGTGAGTGGTACGTTTCGTCGCGTCGGAGACATGCACATACGCCGACACAAACACGACGCGGTGCTGCTGCTCGATGGCCGTGTGCTGATCACCGGTGGCGCCGATGAGCGCGACAGCGATGGGGTATACGACACGACCGAGTTGTTCGATCCCATGTCGGGAACGTTTACGGCGGGTCCGGCCATGAAGCGCCCGCGCTACAAACACAACGGCAGTTCGGTGCTCCTCCCGAACGGCGCGGTGCTGATTGCCGGGGGCGCACCGCAGGCGGAAACGTACGATCCGATCAGTCGCACGTTTACGATCGTGGACGGCGACGCCCGCATGGCCGGTCAATTCTCCGCGGTCGCGCCGCTGAGAAACGGAGGGGCACTGATCACCGGCGGATACGGGAACGGCAGCGGCCCGAGCGCGTCGACGTGGGTGTACCGCCCCTGAGTCTCCAGCGAATCCTTTACCCAAACGCGTCCAGGCTCTTGCACCCCCCGCGCACCGGGCACATACCGCATTTGGGAGCGCGAGCCGAACAAACCAACGCGCCCAGCTCCATCAGCGCCTGATTGTGCGCCCAGGTGAGCTTGCCGGTACGCGGCAACAACCGTTCGGCGATCGCCCACAGCACCTTGCTCCCCGCGCCGCTCTTTGGTGTCACGGCGGGTGCGAACACGCGTTGCAACACCCGCGCGACATTGGTATCCACCAACGCGGCGCGCTTCTCGTACGCGAACGAGGCCACCGCACCGGCCGTGTATGCACCGATGCCGGGCAGTTCGCGCAGGGCGTCGGGCTCACTGGGGATGACCCCGTCGTGCTCATCGGTGACCTGTCGGGCCAATGCGTGCAGATTCCGCGCCCGGGCGTAGTAGCCGAGACCGTCCCACGCCTCCATCACCCGTTTGGGGCGCGCGGCGGCCAGCGCGTCGAGATCGGGGAAGCGGTCGAGGAATCGCCGATAGAAATCGAGCACACGCGACACTTGAGTTTGCTGCAGCATGAGCTCGGATACCAGCACGTGATACGGATCGCGCGTCTCGCGCCACGGCAGGTCGCGTTTATTCGCGCGATACCACGCGTGCAACTTGCGCCGAAATACCGACGCTGCCACATCGGTGATCTTCGGAGTCGATCGCTGCACGGATTGTGCGCGGGCCGTCGCTGGCCGCGTGGTGGACGTCTTCGCGGATTTCCTGGCGGAGCGGGGGATGGGTTTCGTGGGCAATGCCGGCGTATGGACTGGGAGAACCCCTCAGGACTGACCAGCGAAAGTACCGCATGGTACGCCGCGTTCGCCAAGGACAGCGTTGTGACGTTACGGACGCATACGACGAACTTCAAGAACGCTGTGTTTGATTGCTTTGCGGAATCCATCGCGCAGGGTGAGTTCAAAGGATCTCACCGCGAAGGACGCGAAGGTCGCCAAGGACGACGTTGTTGAACAAAAAGTTCCTTTGCGTCCTTTGCGTCCTTCGCGGTTGAATTGGTTTGGCATTTCTCAACCGCAAAGTTCGCGGAGTTCGCAGAGGACTGAAAGTGTTTCTCCAGTCTGTCCTCTGCGCCCCCTGCGCCCCCTGCGGTTCAATCAACCACCACCGCGCCGCATCATGAGCATGGTTGCACGTTTGCACCGCCGCGCCATGCACCCGCCGATTCTTGATGCGGAATACATCGCGCAGGGCGAGTTCGACGCTGGGTGTGCTCTACCGCAGATCACACCCGCTCCACACCCTCCAATCGTCGTCGCGCCATCACCAGCGGCACCACAGTGCACACAACGCACAGCGTCAGGGCCATGACAAACGGCAGCACCATGCGCAGCGGATCGTTGGACCAGCCGAAGTGTTGGGCCACCACGTAGCGCGCCGCCGGGCGACCCGTCAAGTACGCCACCACGCCGATGAGGGCGATGCCGCTCATCATGAACAGCAGACCGCCAAACGAGGTGGGGATCTGCGCCGCGTTCTCGGAATCAAACTGCGGATAGAATGTGCCGAAGCTCAACGCCAGCGCCGTCAGCGGAAACACCAGTGCGGCGATGGCCGTCAGGGACACGATCTGCACGAACGGACGCACACCAAGCATCGTATTCGTCACGCCCACCAGAATCAGCGCCAACAGGAACAACGGAAGCGCCCCCACCCAGAACTTGGCCCAGA
>JANMRE010000003.1:0-3216 GCA_031370885.1 Gemmatimonadaceae bacterium | reverse complement strand
CACGGACTTTGCGCAGGTCGAGGTGGACGACCAGCGCGTCAACCTCACCCGCTTCCCGATCTTCTTTCCCGAGAAGCGTCCGTTCTTTCTGGAGAACGCGGGCACGTTTTCCGCAGGCACGCCGCAGGCGGTTGATCTCTTCTTCACGCGACGCATCGGCATTGCCGCCAATGGCACGCCGCAACCCATTCTTGGTGGCGGTCGATTGTCCGGACGCGTTGGTGGCACCACAATTGGTTTGCTGCAGATGGTGACGGATGCGACGGACACCAGTTCGTCGGGGCAATCGTACACGGTGGCGCGCGCAACGCGTGAACTGTCGGCACGTTCCCGTGTTGGCGCCATGATGGTGCAGCGTCTCTCCACGAAAGACGGCCACGATGTCAATCGCACCTTTGCCATTGACGGGCGACTCGGGCTTGGCCAGCGCTGGACCAGCGATTTGTGGGCGGCCGGCACCACGACGCCGGGACGCGACGGCGACGCCACCGCGTTCAGTGGGCGTGTGGCGTACCAGACCAACGTGTGGAACCACAACGCGCGCATTGCGCAGGTTGGTGAAGACTTCAATCCCGAAGTGGGCTTCATGAGTCGACCCGGTGGATACCGCGCCTACGACGCCACGTTCATGCGACTTGTACGCGAACCGCAATGGAGCTGGTTCAAACAGTGGAACCCGCATGTGTCTCTGCGTGGATTTTACGGTCTGGAGGATGGTTTTCATCAGTCGGGATACGTGCACCTCGATCTCACGGAAATCGAGCTGGCCAACAGCACCAAGTTCGGCCCCGAGTACAACCTCTCCCACGAGGGGCTGCAACAGCCGTTCACCATTGCGCCCAATGTGGTGATTCCGGCGGGCTCGTACGACTGGGGGACACTGGGCTTCGACTATACCACGGATCCCAGCGAGAATGTGTCGGCCACTGGCCGCTTTGATATTGGAGAGTTCTGGACTGGACGCCGGGCCGGAGGGAGCGGTACGATCACCGTGCGACGTGGTGCCGCGATCTCGGGCTCGCTCACTGCCGACTACAACGATGTGCGCTTGCCGCAGGGCCATTTTATCAGCTCGCTGCAGGCGGTGCGGGTCAATTATTTCTTCACGCCGAGGGTGTTCGTCCAGACCCTCACCCAGTACAACAATCAGGCAGGCATTTTTTCGGCGAACGTGCGCTTCGGGTGGCTCAATACGGCGGGCACCGGTCTGTTCGTGGTATTCAACGACGGGCGCGAGGCCACGGGGTTCTTCGACTGGGTGCGTCCGCAACAGCGTTCGCTGTTCGTGAAATTCACAAGACAGTTTGGAACGACCGGGTAAGCCGCCGAATCGTTACTTGAGCGACGGTGCCACCCGTTTCCTGGTGGCCTGCTCAAACGCGTAGGCCAGTTCGATCAGTCGCGGCTCGCTGCACGCACCGCCCGCAAAGCTCACACCGTACGGCGTGGGCTGGGCGTTGAACCCCGCCGGAAAGGCCGGTGTGGGTGCGTTGGGAATGCGTCCGAAAGGCACGACCACGGTGGGGTAACCGGGCTTGGCCGAGATGGACGCACCGCTGGCGCCGGGAAACAGCACCGCGTCGAGTCGTTCGGATTTCATCACTTCGTCGATGCCGTGCGTGCCTCCCAGATCGATGTCCTTGGCACGATCAGCGTCGTACCTCGCCTTATCGGCTACCAGGTCCATCTCATCGGAAATATCGAGCAGCGACTGGCCATACTTTATCGCCCCGCGTTGCGCGTTGGCAATGTTGAACCAGCGCAGCTCCGACAGCGTTTTGAACGGTGCGACGGTGCCCAGTGACGCGAGCCACAGATTGAAATCGCGTTTCATGCCGTACGTGAAGTCGATTGAGCAGTGCGCATTGCGGCCCTTGCGGTCGTCCACACCGCCGCACGTGCTCCAGAACAGGAAGTTGCGCGTGGTATCGGCCGTAACCACACTCGGAATGTTCGCCGGGTCTACGACCGTTGCACCTTCTTTCTTGAGCACCGCGATGGCGTCATTGATCACCGCAATTTGTGCGGCATTGATCCCGCCCCGTGGCGCACTCGTACCCGGCACCGTGAACGGTTCGTAGAAAAACGCGCGTGGGACACCAATACGTGCGCCTTTCAGTCCATCGCGCTTGAGAAACGGTCGGTAGTCGCGATTGGCGGGCGGCACGCACGTTTTGGTTGCCGCATCGTTCGGATCGGGCGCCGCGCTTTCAAGTGCGCCAAGCAGGATGGCGGCGTCTTCGACCGTGCGTGCCATCGGACCTGGCGTATCCTGGTCGGCCGTGATGGGAATGACACCGTAGCGACTGATACGACCAACCGTGGGTTTGATCCCGACAATCATGTTCTGGTTGGACGGACTGAGCACCGAGCCCGATGTTTCGGTGCCCACGTTCGCCGCCCAGAAGCTGGCGGCTGTGCCGATGCCGGAGCTCGACCCGCCCGTGTTCATCGAAGGGCGTCCGTCATTGAAACCGGCGCGCGGATCGGGACGCGGATCGTACGGGTTCATGCCGTACCCTCCCACAGCGCTGTAATTGCCGGGCATCGGCGTCGGGCTGCCGGCCACCCAATTCGCAAGCTCGGTCATCACGGTCTTCGCGATGATGATCGCCCCTGCGTCCTTCAGGTTCTTCGTAAGGGTCGCGTCGTAGGGCGGAACGAGATCCTTGAACGCCAGTGCACCACCGGTGGTGCGCATGGTGGTCGTGTGGATGTTGTCCTTGAGCGCCACGGGAATTCCGTGCAACGGTCCGCGCACTCGCCCCTGCGCGCGTTCGCGATCGAGCCCGTCTGCCTCGGCGAGCGCCGTGCGGCTGACCGTGATCACCGCGTTCAGTGTGTGCTCATACGTTGCGATGCGCGCCAGATACAGCAGCACCAGCTCGCGCGAGGTCACGCGGCCATCGGCCAACGCGGCCTGCATATGCGGAATCGTCGCTTCGGCAACCTCGAACACCTGGCGTTGCGGCACCGACGTGACTTTGGCGGGCCGAATCGGTTGAGAGGACGTCGACTGCGCCGAGAGGGTCGGCGCGGTAAGCGACAATAGTGTGCTGAACGCGAGACTGAAGCGGTTCATTTTGGAGCGGATCGAAGGGAAGGGTTGGGATGTCGAGAGTATGCGGCACGTCGCGCACACCGGCAATGACTATCTCACACGCGCCAACTCCTCGGCCGTCCACGCGCGCCGTCGTCCGGTCGTGGCACCGCGAA
>JANMRE010000001.1:0-6976 GCA_031370885.1 Gemmatimonadaceae bacterium | reverse complement strand
GAATCCGATCGCAATCGCTGCGTCGCTCCGTTCGGAGCGGTGACCAGCACCGAGACGTCACGCACTGGCTGAGAGAGACTGTCCATCACGCTGATCGCGATGGCGGCATCCCGGGCATCGCCGGCCGAGGCTCGCACCACCTCGGGCAACGCCACCACGCGCATCGACGCGAACAGCGTGCCCAACGCCACGCGCAGTGACGCTCGCCCCTGCCCGGCAGCCGACTGAACACGCACCAGCACACCGATATCACGCGGCACATCGCACAGCTGCCATAGCCCCACACTGTCCGTTTGCGTCGACACCGATTGATCAGTCCACATGACGCGATCGCTGACCACAGCGATCTGCCGCTGCCACGAGACGCGCACCGACGCGTCGGCCACCGGCATGCCCGTGGAATCCACCACCACTCCGCGCACATGTGCCCCGGACGTGAGGTCGGCAGAGCCACCACACAGCTGTCGCAGCAATGCCAGCGCACCGGGCAGCGGCACCGAGACTTCGCGTGCGTCCTCCGGGCGCACGGTGATATCAACCGGTTCCGACAACACACCCAGTGAGTCCATCAACGGTGTCTGGGCCCGCAGGCGATACTGGCCAGCAAGGATTGGTGCGAGCCGCCCACGGCCGTCCGCGTCGGTCAGCAATTCATAGTCCGATCCGTCCAACGAAACCCGCGTATTCGCGCGAGACACCAGTGAGTCTGGAGACGACACACGGACCGCGAGCGACGCGCCCTGTCCGACGTACAGCGCAGTGTCGGCGCGTTCAACCCGCGACACCTCGCCGCCCACGAGGCGCACGGCGTGAATGGCTGTGTTGGATGCGGTGACCGTGACACCGCGGCGTCGCATGGTCGTTGGTGAAGTCAGCATGAGCTGCGGCATGCGAATGCTCCATCGTTGCACCAGCCACGAGCCCGAAGCCAGCCGCAAAAACTCCACCACTCCACCCGGCCGCACTCGCTCGGTGATCGCTGGGAGATTCGTGTATCGATACTCCAGCGTACGCAATTCGCTGCTCGCGCGATCGATCCAGAACGTGCCTTCTATGTCGCTCACACGGCGGCGTTCGCGGGCCGGGCGAAAACCCACGCCAATCTGATTCGGTCGATCCGGACCGGGTGGCTCGACATGAAAACAGTGGAGCGACGCGAAGGAATCAGACAGCAGCACATCGGCATCGGGCGCGTGAAATACCGTCCCGTCATCCTGATCCACCACGTACCCGCGTTCCGCCAACTCGCTCCATGGTGCGCTCCGGAACGCGTGGGTGGTGGCCGACCGTGTCGAGCGAATGCGTTGCGCACGCACGAAGCGTGCGGTCGTGTCGAGTGTGCGTTCGTATTCGATCCACTCCGCGATCAAGGGTGCGCTCGCATCGGAAAGGCCAGACGCCAACAAGGCCTTGCGCGCCTCCTCCCACACTTCGGCCACCAGCGCCCCATCGCGGCGATCGCCGCGACAGATATCTTCACTGCGCACCGACACGGTCGGCAGCGTGACGGGCGCACCGGTCAGGACAACCCGCAATGACGTCGTGCCGGTATCCCGAACGGCAATGCCCGAAACGACCGTCGGCTGAAAGCCCACGCGCAGCACGCGCGCGCGGTACGTGCCCGCAAACGGGAGCGTGACGAAGAACTCACCGCGCCCATTGGACAGCGTTCGACCAGCCACATGACCCGCCGTGTCTTCCAACACAACAATGACACCCGACGCCGGCGTGATACCATCTCGCTGGACCACGCCGCCACGCACGGCCTGCGCCGAGAGTGTCGGCGCCACCACGCTGCTCAGGCACAGCGTCGCACCGAATCCGCCGAAGATCGATCTGAGTGAGCGCACCCACGACGTTCTCACGCCATGGTCGCGACGTCAAGTGCCGTCAACTCCTTACGGGCGGTCTATCCAGTGCAATCGCACCCCGGCGTAAACCTGACGCGCGAAAGCCGGAGTCCACAGCACCGGCTGCTGATTGAGTGCGTTGTTGACCCCCACCGACAGCTCGGCCGTGGTTGTCAACAGCAACCTGAGCTGACTGTCAATCGATAACAGGGCGCCCTGTCGACCGACAACTCCCGATTCCGTTGAGAATGGGCCGGTAATCGGTGCGCCACCAGGGATACCGATAAGCGGTGCGTTACCGGTGTATCGCACGGACACATCGGACGAAAGTCCACGCCGAACGCGCCACTCCCGCGCGGCGGTGAAGCGCGCCGTGTGCGACGCGCGTCGACTGAGCGGCAGACCGGTACCCAGATCTCGTGCGCGCAAGAAGTCGTACCCCAATGTGACGTCCGTCGCGCGCCATGACCATCGCACGGCCGTCTCCACGCCTTGCGTGCGCGCCCGCGCCACATTGACGTTTGCATACACCTGATAGCCGACCGCGTTATTGCCCTGAAAACGCCAATCAATCAACCCGTCAACGTCATTGCGATACCCTTCGATATCGAACGACAGCGTGGCCGACGGCGCCCATGTGCCCCCGGCGGTGCTGCTCCACGACGTTTCCGGTCGCAGATTGGGATTGCCAACCAGTGTATAGCCACCGGCCGGATTGAAGAACGTGTAGCGAAGTTCCTTGAATCCAGGTGCACGAAATCCATGCGCCACAGTGCCCCGCACCCGGATCTCGCTCACCACCTGCCACGCCAACCCTGCCGACGGATTGGTGGAGCTGCCCCAGAGCGCACTGCGGGTATGACGCGCGCCGGCAGTCAATAGCAGCGGGCCCACCGTCCACTGATCGCGGGCAAAGAGTTCGTTCACGTTGTCGCGCGCGCTGTCCCCATCAACCTTGGCCGGCGCAACGAGGGTACGCGCCGAGTGTTGAATGCCCACGTCCACCGTGTGCGCGGCGAGGGATCGCGTGTACGACACGAGATACCGTCCCTGCCGCTCCTGCTGACGCAACGAATCGGCCGAGCCGCGAATCGGCAATGCACCACGCGACTGGCGAAATTCATAGGCAAACCGTTGCTCAAACGCCCGCGCTCGGACGCTACCGCCGCCTGTCGAGCCCGACAACTCGAGGAATCCCTGGCCGCCGTGATTGTCGATGAAGCCATTGAACTGCGCGTCCACGGGAAACCGTTGTCGTTCCTGTGCGCCCTGCAAATCCAACCGCAGCGTCCAGCGATCGCCCACAGCATACCGCATGTCGCCTCGCACATCGTATACCCGGTTGAAGGTGGATCCGATCGCATTGTAGCCGGTGAGTCGATCCGACTGACGCCATCCACCGGTAAGCCGATACCCGAAGCGACCCACCTGCTGACTGGCGCCTATGGTGGCTTCCTGTCGTCCGAGTTCGCCAGTGCGGAACTGGCCATCGAGAGACAAGCGTGTCGACGGTGCCGCCTGCACCACGTTGATCACACCACCAAGCGCATCGCTCCCGAATTCCACACTGGATGGACCTTTGGTGACCTCGATGCGCTCAGTGGCCAAGGTCGATAGTCGACCGATGTCGCGACTTTCCACCAGCGAGCCAGCCACAGGCTCGCCATCCACCAGCACCAGCACCCGTGCGTTGTCCAGGCCGCGGATCGCGATCGATGTCTTCGAGGGTGGTGCCGGCAACTCCTGAAGTCCGGGTATCTGTCGAAGCAGTTGGCTTGCCGACACGGCGGCCGTTGCGGCAATGGCCCGCCGATCGAGCACGGTTACACTGCGCGGTGAGTCGCTGGCCCGAATCACGCGCTGTCCCACAGTAGTAGTGAAAACCGGAAGGACGGTCGGCAGCGGTTCGAGCGTCACAACCAGCGAGTCTCCGGACACCACCAGACGCCGCTGGCGAAAACCAAGCGCGCGCACCGATACGGTGTCGCCGATACTTGCCGCGAGCCGAAAGCGTCCGCCTTCATCGGTGCGCGCACGCGCATTCGTCCGCAGCACCCGCAACTCGGCCGCCAGAATTCCCACACGATCGCTCCGGGCGAGCACCACGCCGTGCACGGTTTGCGAGCGCTCGACGGCATTCTGTGCCGTCGCCTGCGCACCAGCACGCGATGACAACGGGAGCGCGATCGCGGCGACGACGACGCATACGCCGAGCGACATCGCCAAGTGGCTACCCCTCCGTGTGTGCTGGCGCACCCGGTTACCGGATGCGCGCGTATCGAATCGTGGGGAATCCGGCCACACCGGTGTTGCTGTAGTAGTCGGTGACCTGCACCTTGTAGGTCTTCACGCCCGATCGCACGAGATACGTGTTGAAGGACGCATGCAGACGGTCGTTGCCCGTAAGGTTGTACCGAAACGGCGCGCCTTTGTCCGTCACCGAATTCGGGATGGGTCCGACGAGCTGCGCGAGATACGGGGCGTACTGCGGCGCGTCGTTCGCGGCGGCAGCACTGGAAAATGTTGGCGATGCCGCGCCAGGATAACTGCCGACATCGCAGGCCGGGTTGACGGTGATGGCTAATTGGTTCGCCGCCGGGTTGAACTGGAAATCCCAATTGCACCCGTTGGGAGACGTCACCACGGCGTTATTCACCAAACTGACGGCGGTTGTCTGACCCGCTGGCGCGAGTGTCAACGTCTGTGCGGCACCCAGGATCGCACCAATCTGCACGCGCGATTCCAAGGTGAGCGACTGCACCTGGAACTGCGGGGTGAATACGATCGCCGTGGCGCGCAGCAGGGCAAACGAACCATTCGCCAGTCGCACCTTCCAGTACGCCGCCGCATTGGCCGACGGAATGCCGCTGAGGTTGAGGAATCCCTGCTTGTTCTCCGTCAGACGATCGGTCTGGAACTGATCATTCGGTGGGACTTGCGCGTCACGAACCAGATCGAAGGCCCCGAGCGTCGATACCGGATTGAATGCAAGCACTTGCGCATCGCTGGCGGTCTTGTTGTTGTCCAGCGCGAAACCAAGCACGTTCTTGCTGCTCACGCCACCAATCGCCGGACTGTTGAGTCGAAGCTCGTAGCGCCGAAACGCCAGATCCCAGTCGGCCACCTTGGCAACCAGCCCGCCGGTTGCAAAGCTGAAATACACCAGCGTATCGGTGCTGCTGGCATTGAGTGGCCCATACGTCACGATTTGGTTGATCGCGGGTTCTGGAATCTGGCCGTTCGGTCCAGTCGGGTTGGCTTCGGATTCGGTACAGGCAACCGTCGCTAAAACCAGCAATGGGAGCGCGCTGCGAAGACACTGAAGGATGATAGAAGACATGGACGTTCGGCCGGAGATGGTAACGAATGCGCGCGGCGATCAACATTGCCACGCACGTGTTTCTCCGGAGGCTAGCGGCCGTACCAAGGTTGCACGATCCGTACTTGTGCGTAGTACCGCGTAAGGGAACCCCGGACTACAACGCCGGGTCGTCCCCGATCGCCGCGAAATGCGCGGCGACCCGCTCCCGCGCTCCGACCCGCGTGTACACGTCTGGGGCCCGTGACTCGATCACCTGCGCAATCACCGCCGCCACTTCCTCCGCACTCTGCGAATACGGCAGGGCGCGGGAGTCGATTCCGCCGTGCATGGCGTTCAATCCGAAGTTGGTCCGCACCACACCCGGCGAAACCAGCGAGAACTGAATGTCCGGATGCGTTTGCTGGACCTCGGTGCGGAAGTTCGCCGTGAGCGCATTGAGGAAATGCTTGGCCCCGCTGTAGGCCGACCGTTGCAACGCCAATGGCATGCGCCCAAGCAACGACGACACATTGATCACGTGCCCCGTCCCCCGCTCGCGAAAGTGTTCCAGCGTTTCCTGCATGCCGTACAGCGCCGTCTTCACGTTGATGCGCATCATCTCGTCGATGTCGTCATCGGTGAGTTCGCTGGGCATCCGCGAGATGCCCTGCCCCACATTGTTCACCCACACGTCGATGCGGCCGAAGCGGGCCAGCGTGGAAGCGACGACGCCTCGCACGGCCGCGCGCGAAGTCACGTCGGCGACAACCGACATCACGTTGGAGCCGCCACGCGCCGCCACCGCCTCGATGGCGTCCGCGCGTCGGGCAACCAGCACCAGTGCGGAGCCCGTGGGGGCCAACAGGTCGGCCAACGCGGCACCAATGCCGCTGCTGGCACCAGTGATGACGATCGTACGATTGGACATGGTGGGGGTGGCAATAGAGTTGGTCGCACGTCGGCCCGCCTCCGATACGTTGGAGACGGGCCGACGGGATAATCACGGCGACCGGTACGCTACCGATCGCTCAGCACGAACGCGCGCAACGGCGCTCCGCCAATGTTGTTATCCGCCGCGACGATTGTGCGAACCGTCCCGCCATTCAGCGCAACACTCGCGGTGATGAGAACGCTGGCCGCGCGATTGGCCGCCGCCGTGCCGGCCGGAACCGCCCGCACCTGATACGTCCCCGCGTTGAGATTCAGATACGCCGACGCCGACGGATTGGCAATGTTCGTCAGCGTTGGAGTGGCCGCCGCCAGATCGGCGCCCGTTGCGGTCACGAAAACGTCCACCGCTCCCGCCGTCGGACTCAGGTGCACCACCCTTACTTTTGCTTGCGTGCCCACGGCGGGCAACGCGTTGTCATCCGTCGTGATGAACGACGTGATCGCTGATCCTCCCGACCCACCCACCGCATACACCGTGCGGTCCTGTCCTTCGGCGATCGTTACGGCGAACGTGCTCACGATCGTGTTCGTATCAACCGTGCGTTTGAGCAGCAGCGTCCGACTGCCCGTGAGAATCGGCGAATACGTGGCCGTTGGCGGGGCCGGCCCCGAGGGCGGGGTGGTCGTGGTGCGCTTGCCGCTGTAGTTACATGCCGTTCGGCATCAGATCGTGCGAGCGAGCGTCCGGGTCTCGACCATGTTGTCCTCGATCGAGCAGTACGTCCAACCGCCGTAGCGTCCTACCGAATGCACGCCGGCGAGCGCGAGCCCATCGCGCACGCGCTGCGTCTCTGCGAGCGAGGCCTTCGTGATGTGCACGTACGCCGGATCGAGCACGACATGGTGATGCTCGAGGAGCTGGTGATCGTCGACG